>CAXTIY010000084.1:0-10839 GCA_964244215.1 uncultured bacterium | reverse complement strand
GCCGCGCATCCTCAACGTTCCCATTCGCGCCGATTGGCTCGTATGGGTCGTCGTCATCGGCGCCGCCATGCTCTTCGGCGACGGCATCATCACGCCGTCTATTTCGGTTATATCGGCCGTTGAAGGTCTCGACGTCGTTACGACGCACGCGCAGCCGCTCATCGTACCGATTTCGCTTGCGATCTTAATCGCGTTATTCTTCATTCAAGCGCGCGGCACCGAACGCGTCGGAACGCTATTCGGCCCGGTTATGGCGCTCTGGTTTTTGGCGATTGCGGCGTTCGGCGTCATCGCGATCGTGCAGCGCCCGCAAGTGCTCGCGGCGCTCGATCCGCGCCATGCGGTAGGTTTCGTCATCCAGCACGGCGTCTTCGGTTTTCTCGTTTTCGGCGCGATCGTGCTCTGCATAACGGGCGTCGAAGCACTCTACGCCGATCTCTCTCACTTCGGCCGGCGACCGATCCAACTCGGCTGGTACGCCATCGTCTTTCCGGCGCTCATCTGCAATTATCTCGGGCAAGGCGCGCTCTTGATGCGCGATCCCAAAACCCTCGATAATCCGTTCTTCGGCCTCATGGGCGGCTATGCGCTCGTACCGATGGTCGTGCTCGCGACGGCTGCGACCGTCATCGCTTCCCAGGCGCTCATTTCGGGCGCGTTTACCCTCGCCGAACAAGCCGTCGCACTCAACCTATGGCCGCGGTTGCAAGTCGATCACACCTCGAACCGGCGGCCGGGCGAAGTGTACGTGCCGATGGTGAATTGGGCGCTCGCGATCGGTTGCATCGTGCTCACCGTAACGTTTCGCAGCAGCGAACGGCTCGCATCGGCCTATGGGCTCGCCGTCGCGGCGACGATGCTCGCGACCTCGATCGCGTTCTACGTCGTCGTTACGAAAGTCATGCACTGGAAGAAGCGCGTGGCGCTCCCGCTCTTCATTTGCTTCGCCATCATCGACGGGACGTTCGTGCTCGCCGGAGTGCCGAAATTTCTCGACGGCGCGTGGCTTCCGTTTGCCGTCGCTATCGCCTTACTCGCGATCGCGATGACGTGGCTCGAAGGCAGGCGCTGCTTGAGTAAGACGATCGTGCGCGAACAGATGCCGGTGGAAGAGCTCATCGAATTGCAGAAGCTGCAGACGAAGGAGCCGCTCGGCACGATGGTCTTTTTCACGGGCGATCCGCGCGGCGTGCCCTTCGTGAACAAGCATCGCTGGGTCAGCGAACGCGCGAAACGCGAACGCGTCGTGTTACTAACGCTCGTGCGCGCGGCTCGACCGTATTGCGTGGCGGCCGAACGCGTCGTGATCGAGAAGGTCGCGCCGCACATCATTAAGGTGAGCGCGGTGTTCGGATACATGGAGCGGCCGCGTATCGAACCGATCCTAAGTGCGTGTCAGGCAGGCGAGCTGCAACTGGACGCAGACGAAACGTCGTTTTTCTACAACGACCCGAAGATCGTCAAAGACGTCGAAAAGCCGTTACCGCGTTGGCAGCGTCACCTCTTCATGTATCTGTTGCGCAACGCGCGCCCGATTCCGGACGAACTCGGAATACGCGCCGAACGCCGCGTTCTACTCGGGCTCGACGTTCCGATTTAGCAGCGCGACGTTCGCGCATCGCAAACGAACGAACGCGCGGGGACGCGTTCGCTATATGTCGCAAGGATGTCGCCCGTATTCCGGCTCAAGCGGCGCAACGATGCATTTGCGTTTCGAATCTCCACGCACCACTCGGCGCACCCCGCTCCAATTAAATTTCCTTGCGCTATCGCTATCGTTCTTCGGCGTCGCTGCCGCATGCGCGCCGAGTTCGGCGAATACGGTAACGCCGCTGCCGATACGCGTCGTCGTCGTTACGACCTTCGAAATCGGTAAGGATACGGGTGACGTCCCGGGCGAGTTCCAACGCTGGGTCGAGAAGTTGCCGCTCGCCACGGTTCTGCCGTTTCCACAAGGCATGCATCCGCTGCGCTTCAACAAGACGCTCGGCGTTCTCGGTATGGTGAGCGGCGAAGGCCCGGCGCGCATGGCCGCTTCGATGACGGCGCTCGGCTACGATCCGCGCTTCGATTTGCGGCACGCGTATTTCTTGCTCGCGGGCATCGCCGGAATCGATCCCAAGGCCGGCTCCGTCGGTTCCGCAGCGTGGGCGAAATACGTCGTGACGGGAGAAGCGCACGAGATCGACGCGCGCGAAATACCACCGGATTGGAAGACGGGTTACGTGCCGCTCGAGCGGACGACGCCGTACGCGAAGCCCGTACCGCCCGCCGATAGCGTTTGGGGCACGGCGGTGTACACGCTTAATCCGAAGCTCGTCGATTGGGCGTACGGCACGAGCAAATCGGTACCGCTCGCAGATAGCGCGCCGCTGCGGAAATTACGCGCGACATACGTCGATACGCCGCAAGCGCGCAAACCGCCCTTCGTTTTCGAAGGCGACACGCTCGCCTCCGGCATCTTTTGGGTCGGTGAGAAGCTCAATACGTGGGCCGAAGACTGGACGCATTATTGGACTCACGGCCGCGGCACCTACGCGACGACGGCGGAAGAAGACGGCGGGATGATGCAAGCGCTGACCTTCCTCGCCCATACGCATCGCGTCGATCTCTCGCGCGTTTTGGTGCTGCGCACGGCGAGCGATTACGATATGCCGCCGCCCGGACAGACGGCCGCGGCCTTACTCGCATCGGAAGGCACGGAAGCCGGCTTCTCGGCTTTCGGCGCTTCGGTCGACGTCGCATACGCCGTGGGAAGTAAAGTCGTATTGGAACTCGCGACGCACTGGCCGCGCTATCGAGACCACATTCCCGGCGGCAGCAACGCGCCTTAAGACGAATGCGGTTTTGCAAGCGGTCTAGGAGCGCCGCTCGAAGCTACGGTAATGACGCTACCGCAGTGGTCGGCCGATATCGCGATCGACGCCTCACTCGCACTAAGGCGCGTCGCCGATGCCTTTCCGGAGCTATCCGCGCGAAGCGTCGAACCCTTCGGAATCGGTTGGGATAACGCCGCGTTTCTCATCGACGCTACGTACGTCTTTCGCTTTCCGAGACGCCGCATCTGCGCGAAACTCATCGAACGCGAAGCCGCGCTGCTGCCCGCGCTCGCTCCGAACCTACCGATCGCGATCTCGGCCCCATGTTTCGTCGGCCGGGCGACCGCGGACTATCCCTACGTCTTCGCGGGCTACGCGCGTATCGCGGGCGAGACGGCGTGCTCGGTGTCGCTCTCGGACGAAGCGCGCGCCGAGCTCGCGAGGCCGCTCGCGCGTTTTCTGCGCGCCCTTCACGCCATCGACGTGCGCCCCGGCATCGCAAACGGATTGCCGGAAGACGAGCTCGGCCGGCTCGATGGTGAGAAGCGATTACGCATGACGCGCGAACGCTTGCAAACGCTACCGCGAGCCGCCGTCCCGGAGCGCGATCTCTACCTCGCATGGCTGGAAGCCCATCCGCCCGTCGGCCCGGATCCGATCGCCCGGCGACTCGTCCACGGCGATCTGTACGCGCGCCATCTCTTGCTCGATGCGAACGGCAGTTTGACCGGCGTCATCGATTGGGGCGACGTCCATTATGGCGATCCCGCGATCGACATCGCGATCGCACACCTCGTGTTACCCGCGGTCGCCCACGCCGCGTTTCGCGCAGAATACGGATCGATCGACGAGCGCACATGGATGGTCGCTCGTTATCGCGCCATCTATCACGCCATCTTGGAAGTCGACTACGGCGTACGCGCGAACGACGGCGGCATGCGCAACATCGGAACGGCCGCGCTACGTCTGATGCGGGAAGCGCCGGCATAGCGCCGGCACGATGCGGAGCTGCTTGCTCGTTACTCGCCGCGGCGCACATCGCTCGCCGCCACTCCGAAACGAACCCTCCACACGCGCAGCTAGGTCGTGGCGCCGCGTTATCGAACGTATGTTCGATGCCCAACGAGAGCCTCGAAACCCCCGAGATGCGCGTCGTGAAGACGCTGATTGCGGGCTTGCGCGAAGCCGAACGCGATCGGCTCCTACTCTGGCTCGCCGCTCGGTACGATGTCCGCGGCCGGGAGCGCAAAGGCCCCACACCCCAGCCCTAGCCTAGTGGGCCGGGGAGCCTCGGCGCGCTAATCGGCCGCGTTCAAGCCGTCGACATGAATCGCCACACGTGCGCTCGCGATGTCCGCCTTCGCAAAGACGAGCAGCCAATCGCGGGCGCCCGGCAGCTGCGCGAGCCGCGCATGCAGCTCCTCATGTCGGGCGGCGACTTGTACGTGAATGCCCGCGCCGCGCAGTTCCATCAAGCCGGTCGCAAAGCGTTGCAAGCAGAGCGCGTCCCCAACTTCGACGTCTTGCATCTCGATTACGATCGAACGGGCACCGTCGCGCGATAGATCCGATACCGAATTCAGCACGGCTTGCGCGGCGGGTTCATCGAAGCCGCCGTTCAAGGCGACGGTGGCATGCGCGGCGCTCGGACGGCCGGCCCCGTTCGAGACCGCTCCCGCGAGCGGATCGCGTTGAGCGGAAACTACCAGCTCGAAACTCATCGGCGGTCACCCTCCCCTCCCAAGCGCGGAACCGAAGCGTCGTCCGCCCGGCTCCATGTAACTCTATCGTCAGTCGTTCCCGGAAAGAATCGATACGCGTGCGGATGTGATTCGAAGCGACCTCATGCATGCCCGCCTCGCGCGAGCAGCTGATAGACGATATCGACAACCACGACGACGGTGACGATGCCGAGCATCCGTTCCGAGAGCAGGCCGGCGCGCAAAGAGCCGTGCTGGCCTCCATTCGGCGCGACGCGGCCCGGCAAGGGAAAGAATTGCGGCACCGTTGCGCGATAAGCGCCGTAAGCCGCGCCGTTCTTCCGAGCCAAATATGGCTCCTCGACCGAAACAAGAACCAAGCTATACGCGAGCATCAGCGCCGTTAAGAGCGCGAAGACGGGCCACGGCCCGAGCATACCGATACCGATCGCCTGCAACAGATTACCGAGATAGAGCGGGTTGCGCGTGAAGCGATACGGCCCGCTCACCGTTAATTCGCCGAGCTGCACGTCTTGCGTCCATACGATGGATGCAGCGATGAAGCTCGACGCCCACACCCGCAGCGCGTAACCGCCGAGCACGCACACGAGCGCCACGAGCGCGAAGGCGAGCGGATGTGCCGATGAAAGGAACAGCGCGCGCGTCGCGATGCCGAGCAGACCCGCGAGTACGAAACCGCCGAAAAACGACAGCCCATACACGCCGCCGAACAAGGCAAATCGCTGCTTGAAGAACCACGGTGCGGGCGCCTCGGCAATCATGCGCCGACCGTTCGAATCAACGGCGTGCGTCCCTTTCAAAGGCCACTAAAGATCGCTTCGTCGAGATAATTTCGTTGTAGTTAATCCGCGAACGAGATCGTTGCGAACGATAGCGCCACCGCCGATGAAGCCGATACCCGTCCCGATTTGCGCCGCGATGCGCGACGGATCGAGCGCGACCGTGCCGCTCGCGAGAACGTCGCTAAACCCGTATTTCGAAACCAACGCGATTAGCGCCGATGCGAAACCGACGAGCGTATGCGTTCGCAGGCCGGCGTTCTTTTGCCGGATCTCCCGCTCGAGCCCGATCGAAGCCGAGAGGACGAACGCGAGCGCGAGTTCGCCGACTTGCTGCCGGCCCTGGCCCGTCTGTTCGAAGGCGATCGACGCTCGGCTCCGTTACACCGCCACGAGCACGTGAACCGACGCCGAGGCGACGAGGTCTTCGGTTTGTGCCCGATACGCGGCCATATGCGGCGCCGCGCCGTGGGCCCGGAGCGCATCCGCGCTCTCCCATTTTTCGACGACGACGAACGTGTCGGGCCCGAGCGGTGCCTGAACACCGCCGAAGTCCGCATCCACGGCCGGTGCGTATTCGAGGCAGCCCGCCTCCGCCAATACGGCCGGAACGTTCGCCGTGAAAGCCTCGAGCAGCGCGGCGCGCTTGCCCGGAACCGCGGTGATGATGGCGATGACGTGAAGCATCTTGCGCGCTTCTGTTCGCGCGCTGCACGACCCGCCGCGAAGGACGTGTCGCGCAACGACCCGCTCGTCCCGAACGCGGTGCGCCTTTTGGCCGGAGCCCGACGCGCGGAGGACCGGTTGGCCTATTGGAGGCGAGCGCGCGCTGCGCTAAGCTGCGAACATACGGATCGGCCGGCATTGGGACGGGCGTACGAGCGCATTCTCTCGGGCGGCGATCTTTATTCGCGGAAACGGTGGAATAACGAGAGCCGAAGTGGATAGCGGGCGTCAACCTCCCGGCTTGCGCGACGCCGTGTCGCTCGAGTTCGGGCGTCGCGGTAAGCTGCAACTCGCGGCGCTCACGCTCGTGTGTTTTATCGCGTTCTTGAGTGCCGGCTGGGTCGTCGCGCTACGTGCCGTTCACGCTGCCGTCTTGCCCGGCGCCGCAAGCGACGCCGTCGGTGGCCTCGACGGCCTCGGCGTCAGCTACGAAAGCCGTCTAAACGACGGCACGAGCGCGAGCGCCCGCACGCGGCTCTTCGACGATCCCGGTGACCGGCGCGCGCAGATGGAAGCCTTGCGCGAAGACGATGCTTACGCGCGCGACGATGCGAGCGCGAGCGAAGACGCGGCGCACGACGTCGCGTATGCGGAAAATAAAATGCTCTTCTCGGTTTGCACGCCGGCGGCGCGGCTCGCACCCGCCGTGCAGTGTAACGGAAGAAGCGGTTACATCTTGCACCTCGCTTTACGCGGCGACGCGACGCCCGCCGAAATCGATGCGGCGATCGACCGCTATGGCGCCCGCTGGGCTACGATCTTCGCGCGCTACCATCCGCAAAGCGGTCACTGCGCGCTCGTGATCTTAGCCTCGGACGCGACCGCAGAAGACGAAACCGATAACGACGATGCCGGCAACGCGATCCTGCGCAGCAAATGCTTCGCGCGTTAATCTACGCATAACTCGCAATCGTACGCGCGTGCTGCGGATAACGGGTTGCCAGCTCCGCCGCATTGAGTAATTCGAAATCTTCGAAGGCGAAGCCCGGCGCGACGCAACACGTCACGAGCGTAAAGCCGGGCTCGACGGGTCGCGCCGCAAACGCACTGCCTGCGGGGATCGTCGCTTGCCAAGGCCCGTCCCGCGCGAGCCGCAGCGTCGCGAGATTACCGCCCGCATCGACGACGTCGATCGCGATCGCGCTGCCTTGCGCGAAGTGCCACGTTTCATCCGAAGCGAGCCGGTGCCAACGCGAACGTTCGTCGTCCGGTAAGAGAAAATAAATAACCGTCAGCGCCGGCCGCAGCCGCCCGTCCGCGCTCGTAACGTCGTGCGGACTGCGGAAGAGTTCGCGAAAATAACCGCCTTCGGGATGCGGTACGAGGCCAGCCGCTCGATCGTACGGAGTGCGTCCGGATGCATGCCGCATCGTTCGCCGAAGGGGCGCCACGCGCCGTGTCGCAATGGCAAAGCGTGAACGTTTACGCGCCCGCTCGCGCCGCATGATCGTCTCTTGCGGCGAAGCGCTCATCGACTTCGTACCCGCGACGGCGACCGACGGCCGCCGCGCGTACGTCCCGTGCGTCGGCGGGTCGCCGTTCAATATCGCGGTTGCGATCGGGCGGCTCGGCGTGCCGGCGGGCTTTCTCGGCGGCGTATCGAGCGATTTTTTCGGCGACGATTTGGTGGTCGCACTCGAAGCGAGCGGCGTCGACACGCGGTACGTCCTGCGCCTCGAGCGGCCCTCGACGCTCGCCTTCGTTAGCCTCGGTACGGGCGAACCCGACTACGTGTTTTACGACGCGGAGGCCGCGCATCGTTTCTGGGTACCGGCGCAGCCTCTCGCGCAGGACGTAACGATGCTGCACTTCGGCTCGATCGCACTTCTCGGTGCGCCCGCGGCGGATCGTTTCGAAGCGTTGATGCGAGAAAACAAAGGGCGCCGCGTGCTCGCGCTCGATCCGAACATTCGGCCGAGCGTCATCGTCGACGAGCCGGCGTATCGCGAGCGGTTACGCGCGATGCTCGCCCGAGCCGACGTCATCAAGATCAGCGCGGCCGATCTCTCTTGGCTCACGCCAGGCGCGGATCCGCACGACGTAGCGGATGCGTGGGTCGCGGCCGGCGCGTCGCTCGTCGTCGTCACCCTCGGCGCGGACGGTGCCCTCGCGCATACGAGGCGCGGGCGCATACGCTACCCGGGCGCCCCCGTCGCGGTCGTCGACACCGTCGGGGCAGGCGATAGCTTCATGGGGGCGTTGCTCGCGGCACTCGCAAAGCTCGGCGTCGAAGGCGTCGCGCAACTCGTCTCACTCGATCTCGAAGCGTTCGAGTTGGCGGTCGGCTTCGCCACGCGCGCGTCGGCGATCACCTGCAGCCGCCGCGGTGCCGATCCGCCGTGGGCGCGCGAACTCGAATTCCGGCCCCGCGCGCAGCAAGGCGTACGCTAAACGTATTTAACTACGTCGACAGCCACGGGGGTCGAGCGAGAGGGTTTGGGCTGCGCTGTTCGGGATAAGCCCGCTAAGAGCGAACTGCATCGGTTCGCCAGCCAGACATGCTTGTCGGGGGCCATATTGGAGCAACAAGAACTGCGTTCGCAATCTCTGCCGGCGCTTTTCGGACGGTTAGGCGCGGAGATCGGGCAACTCGTTAGAAACGAGATCGCGCTCGCGCAACGCGAAATGGGTGCCAAGCTCAAGAGTGCAGCGTTCGGCGCGGTATTTTTCGCAATCGCGGCGGTGCTCGGCATCTTCGCCGTCTTCGCCCTGATCGTAACGGCGATCGCCGCTCTAGCACTCGTCTTGCCATTTTGGGCAGCCGCGCTGATCGTAGCCGTCGCCTTGCTCTTGATCGCGGGCATACTCGCTCTCGTCGGTAAAGCGCGTATCGCGAAAGCGCTACCGCCCGTTCCGGAGCGCACCATCGATTCGTTGAAAGAGGACGCACAGTGGGTCAAAACCCGAGTCGCATCGACCGTCAAATCGTAACTAATCGCGACGAAATTGCGGCGACGCTCGATGCGATCGCCTATCAGATCAACGTCCCCGCACGTCTCGCGGAACGAGCGCCGTTGGTCTTGAGCGACACGGTCGATTTAGTCGATTCGGTATCGGCAAAGCTTGCCGATGCATCGCGCGCCGCGACACGTTCGTTACCGCCGTCGGTAACGGCGCGGTCGCAGCGTATCGTGCCGCTCGCCCTCGCCTATTTCATCGGCATGCTAATCGGCCTGACGTGGCCGAAGCGCGGAGCGGTTTAACGCTCCGCGCCTAACCCCCTACGCCGGCGAGTCGGTCGCGGGCTCGGGTGCCGGACCGTTGTTGCTCGAAGCGGCTCCGTCGTCGCTCTTCTTGCTCGCGCCGAGATCGGCTTGGAGATCCTCGGCGAGCGCTTGGCCATGCTTCGTTGCGGAAGCCGTGACGGCAGCTGCCGTTTCTTGTAGCACGCCGCGACCATGCTGGACCACGTCGTCTGCGGCGCGCTGAGCGCGCGAAGCGATCTCGTCGCGGAGCGGTGCGATCTTCTCGCGTTCGATATCGGTCACGGGCGCGAGCACGCCGGCGAGAAAGCCGACTGCGAGGCCGGAGAGGACGAGTCCGAGCGGATTTTCGCGTACGATCCGTAGACCCGTCTGGGCTTGACCTTGCAGCGTTCCACCGGTCTCGTTCAGTTGACCCGCAAGCTTACTCGTCGTGTCGGCGAGCTTATCGCGCGTTTCGTTGACCCGGTCGGTGAGCTTGCTCGTCGTGTCGCTGAGCGTCGCTTTGCCGTCGGCGATCTTGCCCTTCGTACTGGAAGCGATGGTGCCCGCCGTATCGTTCGCGTTCGCGAGGAGATCGGCGGCATTGCCTTTCACGCCCTGCACGGCGGCCGTCGCACTCGCCAAAACGGCGCTCGCCTTTTCGGAAACGCTTTCGGGAAGCGATTTATCTTGAGCCATCTCGATTACAACTTCTCTTTCTGTCGGAATATAGGTGGCTTTTAAGCGTTGCCTTCAGTGAAGCGCCGAGTCGACGACGCTTTTAGTGCGCGCGAGATAGCGAAGCCCGCAACCGTCGCCGCAAGCGTGGCGATGAGCGGCTGTTTTTGGCTATACGCTTCGAAATCGCTCATGAGGTGCGCGGCCTTGCGATTCGAAAAGTAGTCGGCTACGCGATCGATGACGGAGCTCGCTTGCTCGACGATCTGCGCGGACACGGCGACGTTGGGATCCTGGCGGGCTTGATCCGCGAGCGCCTTGATACTTTGGGACGTGGCGTGGAGTTGGTCGCCGAGACCGGAAATCTGCGTATCGACTTGACCGACGATGAACGTGCGAACGCTCGTCACCGTTTGTTTCGCCGCATCGGCAACCGTAGTGTCTGCCATTCTAGAAAGCTTCCTCCGAAGACGGCTCTGTGAGAGATCGTAATGAGATCTCTCTCCCACAATCACGAAGCGGGCAAACTCCGCAGGAGCCCGCCCGGCTTCCTTCAATGTGGCCAACCGGAACGTCGTGGGCGAATGGCGGAATTGGTAGACGCGCTGGATTTAGGTTCCAGTGGGGCAACCCGTCAGAGTTCGAGTCTCTGCTCGCCCAGAGCGTCCGCCGTGTTCCACCCCTCTTTGCGATTCGGCGTGCCGCATCGCGAACGGATCACGTAGTTGGATCCCGCTATCCGCGAGCGATCGCTTTACCGCTCTCGCGCTCGAACAGGTGCATCTTTTCGGGCACGAGGGTGGCGGCGACCGTCTGGCCCGCCTTCACGTCGAGATCGCCCGGCACGCGCGAGACGAGCTGAGCGCCGTCGGAGAGTTTGAGAAACACGTACTGTTCGGAACCGAGCGTCTCGATCACGTCGACGGTCGCC
>CAXTIY010000083.1:8247-10850 GCA_964244215.1 uncultured bacterium | reverse complement strand
GTGGGCTTCGCGATCGCGCGCGCACTCGTACGTCAGATGCTTCGCCCGCTCGTCGACGTGCAACACGCCCTCGAACGTTTCGCATCGGGAGACTTAACGCCGCAACCGATCGTGACGGTTAACCGGGGGCAGTTCGGCGATCTCGCCGTCGCGTATAACGGGGCGATCGATCAAGTGGAACGGGCGTTCGCGGAGCGAGATACGGCTAACGCCGCAATCCGTCAATTTATCGCCGACGCCGGACACCAGTTGCGAACGCCGCTCACGGTTATTCGTGGCTTCATCGCCATCTTGCGTAAAGGCGATTTGCGAACGCCCGCGGATCGCGAGCGAATTCTCGAAACGATGAATCGTCAGAGCGCCATCATGGCGTCGCTCATCGATAAGCTCATGCTGCTCGATCGTTGGGAGCGCGACGCGCTCGTCGCGTCGCCGGAACCCATCGACGTCGCGCAACTGGTCGACGACGTCGCGACGCCGATCGCCGAAGCGAATCCGTCCCGCCACGTCGAGATCTCGGCCAGACCCGGGCCGCTCGCGGCGATCGATCCGAGCGATCTCGCATACGCGATTACGAACCTGCTCGACAACGCGCTCAAGTACACGCGCGGCGCGGTCGACGTGCGCGTACGCGCCGAGAACGGTACGGTCGTGGTGGAGATCGAGGACCGCGGCCCCGGAATGGCAGCCTCCGAAGTGCGGCACGTGTTCGACCGCTTCTATCGCGGCGCGCGCCGCGACGTGGATGGTTCGGGGCTCGGCCTTTCGATCGCCAAGCGCGCCGTCGAGCGGGCGGGCGGTTCGATCGCTCTCGTTACGGACCCGCAAACCGGAACGACGTTCACGATTCGATTGCCGCGCGTGGCGGGCGTGCCGAGAGAACCCGTCCCCGCCGGTTAGGGCGCTCCCACCGCGCGACTATCCGAAGCGGTAGCCCGATACGGGTTTGTTGAGAACGAGATCGTGATACGATACGACGCCCGGCTCGAGCGCCGCGGCGCCCGCGGCGATGAAGAGCGGTGCCAGATGGTCTTCTTCGGGATGAGCCGTCCGTGCAGCGGGCGCCGCGTGCCAACGGGTCAGCAGATCCGCGCGGCGGCCGGGGTCGCCCGTTACGGCTGCGGTAAGCCAAGCATCGAAACGCTCGGCTTCTTCGCGTTCGCCGTCGAAGAGGCGCGCTAAGTTATGGAAGCTCATACCGCTGCCGACGATCAGCACGCCTTCGTCGCGTAGCGGCGCGAGCGCCGCGCCGATCTGCATGTGACGCGCGGGATCGTAACCCGTCTGTAACGAGAGTTGCACGAGCGGGATATCGGCCTGCGAATACATTAGGCGAAACGGTACGAAAGTGCCGTGATCGAGCCCGCGCCTTAAGTCCGCTTGCGAAGCGATCCCTCGCGCGTGCAAAAGTTCGCGGACGCGCGCGGCGAGTTCGGGCGAACCGGGAACGTCGTAACGCAATTTGTACGTGTGCGGGGGAAAGTTCGTGTAATCGTAGATGAGCGGCGGTTTCGGATTCGCCGTTACCGACGGCTTCGTTTCTTCCCAGTGCGCCGATACCACGAGCAGCGCGCGCGGCCGGCAACCGACGTCCGCGGCGAAGTGTGTGAGATAGTCGCCGAGGCTCGCGAACGGATTACCGTTCGGCCACTCCATATCGAAGCACGGGCCGCCGCCATGCGAAATAAAGAACGTCGGAAGCCTTCGGGCCGAGGCAGTGTGCTGCGTGTCGTCGGTCATCGCGTGCGTTATTCGCCCCTCGCGCGAGACACCCTCAAGCAACCTAATGACTGATACGAGATAGCTCCGAGGCTCCTTCGATGTCGAAGCGCGTTACGACGTCGTCGTCGACTCGAAATTTGTGTGCGATTGTCTCGTCGAGCAGCACCTTGCCTTCGAGGTCTCTGACGACTTGGTGAACCTCCACCAGCGTCGAGCCGTCGTTCGATTCACCGACGAGGACGGGCTCGACGCGCGGATCGATAACCGCCCATTGGCGCGTCCAGTATTCCCGAACGGCGTCGCGCCCATGAACGTGACCGCCATCCATACCATTCGCCCACGCCACATCCTCGGCCAGCGCCGAGAGAACGCCGTCCATGTCTCTCGCGTTGAAGCGGTCGTACAGGTGCCGAATGAGGTCGGCGTTATTCGTCATCATAGTATCCATTCGTCAAAAGTTGCTACTGCAGTCGCTGGGATATCTGGTCCCTATTTACGGAGCAAGTCGATCGCGGAATAGGCGTCAAGCCCTTGAGCGCGTCGCACGATATTCGGTCGCGTTGCAGCGATTCGCCGAGGTCTGCCGTAACGACGCTTCGATCGTCGCCGTCTACGTCCATGGATCGTACGTGACCCGCAAGATCGGTCCCACGAGCGACTTCGATCTGCTGGTCGTGCGCGAAACGGCATTGCCGCGAAGCCTGCGCGCCGACGCCCCAATAGTCGCGGCGACGCGTGATATACCGCCCGCATGCCGAACGTGGCTTGGTTTTACGCGCAGCAGGCTGAGAAAGCCCTTCCCGGCCGGACGAGCTTAGGCAGCTTTTTTATTGACGCCTAGTAGTTGATAGACCGCCGAGTGCACCCGTCGTCGGGCGCAC
>CAXTIY010000083.1:0-8147 GCA_964244215.1 uncultured bacterium | reverse complement strand
GTCGTCGGGCGCACCTTTTATTTAGTGAATCGCTCCGGTCGAGTAAGCTCGGTACGTTCGGTACCTAGTTCGTGCTATCAGGCTGGTCGGACGAATCCGCACCCGTGTCGTCTAATAGTGTGTCGGTGTTCGTTGACTGACGTATCGTGCCGGCGGCCTGCATTTAGAGAGGCGGAGTTTTGTATCACGCATGGCGACGTGGCAATGCAAGTATTATCGAGGTCGACGACGAACTCGACATAGCTTCGAGTCCGCTGCTTGCATCGGCGATCGAAATGGCGGTACAATCGGGCGACCGGTTTATTATCGTTTCGCTCGAACGTTGCTCTTTCTGCGATTCGACTGCCCTCGGCGTCCTGGTGAAAGCAAAAGAACGTTTAGGTGCAAAGTTCTTGCTGGTTATTCCGCCCGGCAACCGAGTGAATCGCGTCTTCGACGTTACCGGATTGACGACGCATTTAACGCCGTGCGCCGATCTCCAAGAAGCTTTACGTTCGAGAGACGAGCTGCCGTCCGCAATTCCGCCGGCGGCATAGCCGTGGACAGCATCGTGCTGTGCACCGCTTGTAGCCATGGAGTGCCGGCTCATGACGAGATGGGTTGTGGAGAGCGCTTATGCCTCTGCCCCTTGAGCCGGCGCGTAATCGTCGATCTATTACTCGAGGACGCGCGACGAGAGATTTCGTCGCAGTGGCTACCAACGGCTCAATTGTCGATCGAATAAGTGCCGATCGGGGCGGCTTCCGTCTCAGCGGATTTCAGCCTCAATAAAGCGATCGCTGACCCGCCTTTAACTAGTAACGCTTAATGAACGGCCGCAACCCGAGGTTGCGAGTTCGTACCTACACACTTCTTTATGAGACGCCGGTTTGCTGACGCATCCGTGCTGCTTTGGAGCGATCAAATAGTGTCATTCTCATTCCGTCTCGCCGTTATGGCGGCTTTCAGCCTACTTTTATCCGCATGCGGCAGCTCGACCACACCGAACTTACAATCGAATGTATCCGCAACCGACTCCGCCTTCGTGTTGGGCGCGACTCAATCGTCGAACGCTGAGATCGGGGCCGCGAAAATCGCTTTGGCGAAATCGCAGAATACCGACGTCATCGCCTTTGCGAACGAGATGATCACTCAACACACGCAAGAGAAAACCGCCCTCGCGCCCGTTGCTACGTCGGTGGGAATCGGACTACCGGCCGGCGTCAATCCGACGCAAGCGGCAACTGCCGCCACGCTTCAAGCCACCGCCGAACCGGCTTTCGATGCCCTCTATATCAACAGCGAGATTCAAGGTCACACGTTAAATATCGACAATAACTACAATCCGGAGATTGCGAGCGGAACGACTCCTCTGCTGGTCGGGTACGCGAAAAAGTATCTTCCGCAAGTCCAAATGCATCTCACGATGGCGCAGACCATTAAGACGAAGTACGGCTTCTAGTCGGTACTGAGCGTCACGCCGCCGACGCGCAGCCGAATCGTCGCATCGCCGATGAACGTGGCGCTCGCTCCGCTCCGACGTCCTTTGACACGGTCTTACTCGTTCCTTACGGCCACGGAGCTTCAACTTCGTTCTGTAGAATCGTTTCAACATCTTTCCGGGTTCGCGAACGCTAGACAAGCACTCTTTGGGGAGACGCTTAAAACGCATCGCTCCACGCTTGCAATGCGCGACGTAAGTTTTTGGATGACACGAATTGCAGAGCTGTGCGCAGTTTCATTTGATTGGAGAAGGTAATGATTCTCATCCGGTCTGTTAGATTAGTCACCTTACTTGTTGTCTTCACGCTAGCGGCCGGGACGGCTTACGCTTTGGCGCAGGGCTTGCCGCAAACCCCGAATGCTTCGGAGAAAGCGAATCAAGGCGGCACGACTGCCGGCGCTTCCCTTCAGCGCGAAGGTGGTTCGGCACTAGAGCCTTATCTGATCACCTGGCTCCTGCCGGCGTTCGGCATAATCATGTTTGCTTCGTGTGTGGTCGTGGACAAGCGGATACGTCAAGGATCCGGTCCGAAGCGAGTTACTATCGTGACACGAAGCGCGACGGGCGCTTAGCTAAAGTTAGAGCCGGCGCCTGTACGCTCGATACATCTTCACGCGGGCTTTGCAAACGGCGCACGATCGAGCGTCTCTCCACGGCTAATCACATGGACGCGCTCTCTTAAGCCAACCGCGTCGGTTGCGTATAAAAAGTCGCGCAGCGACGAACTGAATAGGCTCCAGTCGTCGTTGTGAACCGGTACGATTGTGCGTGGCGCCAGGATGCGAAGCAACTCGATGCCGCCGTTCGCATCGAGCGTCACGAGAATGCCGATGCTTCGATGTGGAATACGCGTACCGCCAAGATGCACGAAGCCGACGTCGATGCGTGGAAACCGTTTCGCGATCGCGTGAATGCCTTCGACAACGAGCGTATCGCCACTGATGCAAATACTTAGCTGGCGGCCGTCGGATAACGTCGTGTCGAGCAAGCGGCCGTGCGTTTGGGGCATGAGCCGACTGACAGGCGGCGGAACGTGTCGTGCCGTCAAACGCGCGGGCTTGCGACGTCCCCGCGCCGCGAACGTTTGCGTGACGTCCCGGCCGATCGTGACCGTGCGGGTCGACGTCGCGTGCGCGACTCGAGCGCCGACGCTCTTCACTGCCACGGCGGCCACTCCGGCGAACGTGACGCCGGCAACGACGAATATCCGCTTCGCGGCATCAGTGAGACGACGTTACCGATTCGCTTCTCGAGTAACCACGCTTAGTCGGCGCAACGTACGGAACGCGATGCACGGTCGAAGCAAACTGATGTTTCAAATTTCGGGAACAGGAAACGAAACTAATGTTCGTCCTTCGCTTTAGAAAGTGAAATAATGCGCCTTAAGGCTTCCTTATGTTACGCAGCCGCCACGGCGTTGCTCGCGATTTCGCCGGCATTGGCTCAATCGACCGGTATGAAAAACGGATCGGCAAATGCCGGCACGACGAAGGCCGTGTGCTCGCCGGGCGACCCGAACGTCATGCTTAACACGAAGACAAACACGTATACGATGGATGCGGCGGCCAACAAAGCCGCGATGAAAGCCAAGACCGCTAGCTCGGTAAAAAGCATGAGTTCGATGAAGAGTGGCGATTCGTCGGATTCGAGCGGAAGCACGACGACGATGAAATCCATTTGCAAGTCTGAAGCCGTTAGCACGGGCGCAAAGATGGCGTCCGGTACCTCGAAGTAGCGCCTCTGACGCAGATCAAAACGCGACGAGCCCGGTGCGGGCAACGGTTGCCAATCGACTGGGCGGCCGAGCCCGCAAGTCTTAGAAAGCCGCGCCGCACGATCGAGCCGATATATAACGTCGAGTTTACCCGAGCGGGCGAATCCGTCGTTAGAGGTCGACATCGCGCAGGCGTCGGCGGCTTGTAGCCCTTCCGCCACATCGCACTTTTGCGCTAAGATGGCGCTTGCGGAACATCCGAATCCGTTCTCTCGCGCGCGTGCATTGCGCTACGCGTGAGCGGGTCGAGCGGTGCAAATGGAAGGTATCGAGTTTGTTCGAAACTCGGAGCACGATGAAAGCGGTAGTCGAGCGGAATACGCGGCAGAAGCAGGCGATTCGAGAAGCATTCGAGCGGATCGGTCGACCGCTCTCGACCGATGAAGTGCACGTCGAAGCGCAGCGCGCGAGTAGCGGACTCGGCATGGCGACGGTCTACCGTTCGATTAAGGCGCTGCTCGACGACGGTTGGTTATCCGTCGTGGAAGTACCCGGCCGAAACCCGCTCTACGAAGTCGCGGGCAAAGGTCACCACCATCATTTCTCATGTACCGCATGCGAGCGCATTTACGAGCTCGAAGGCTGCGCGACGATCGAGGCGAAGCTGCCGCGCGGCTTCAAAGCGAGCGATCACGAGCTGACGTTTTACGGAACGTGCGCGACATGTTCGCTCAAAAAAAGCGTCTCAATCGCGCCGGCGAGGCGAGCAGCGAAGCGCTAGCCGCTCTCACTCGTGCGCCGATTTACGTCGGCCATTCGACGATCCGTTCAAAGCTTCGCTTCGGGGCGCAGCGCCCGGCCTTGACACTTGTCCTTATCGTCCGGTACAATTGAACGATCGTTAAAATGAATATCTTTGCGGTTGAAGCGCAGCCTTCGCAACTTTACGACGTTGCTGCCGACCTCTTTTTCGCTCTCGGCGATCCGGCACGACTACGTTTGCTCGCCCTGCTGGAAGTAGGCGAATCGAACGTTTCGGAGATCGCGAACGCGCTCGGTGAGGAAATGTCGGCCGTTTCCCAGCGGCTCAAACTCTTGCGCCATCATGGCCTCGTCGCGCGACGGCGGCAAGGCAAGCATATCTATTATACTCTCGCGGACGCGCACGTCGCCGATTTGATTCGTAGCGGCTTGCAACACGCGGGCGAAGGCACCGGCAAACGTTGAACATGTACGCAGAAGAACACATTCACAATCTCCACGAACACGTTCACGGTGCGGCATGCGGCCACGTGGCCGTCCGGCACGACGATCACGTCGATTACGCGCACGATGGCCATTTGCATCACCCGCACGGCGATCACTTCGACGAACACCAGCTCGGCCCGAGCGATCTGCAGCCGTGCGACCCGAGTCATAGCTGCGATTCCCACGAGCCGGAGCACCAGCACGGCGTCGGTTGCGAACACGTCGCGATTCCGCATGAGGGTCATATCGACTACATCGTCGAGGGGCACATTCACCGCCAACACGACGAACATTGCGACGATCATGGAGCACTCCGCCTCGCCTAAAGCGAGCCGCACGGCCTCGCTAAAGCGAGCCGCGCGCAAACACGGGTCGCACGCGCTTTCCTCGATAGGCTCGCGCCGCAACGTATTGCACGATCACGATCGTGGAGATGAAGAAGCCGACGGGCCAATCGGTTTCGTACGCGAGCGAGATGCCTGCGACGACCGCGAACACGCCGAGTGCGATCGCGAGTCCGATCGCACGAGCCGGTCGCGCGGAAATCCGCGCGGCGACGGCGGCGGGCCCGAGCGTCAGGCTGAACACGAGTAGCGTTCCGACGACGGGTACCGTTACCGCTGCTGCGAGCGCGACGATCGCGAAGAACGCGTAATCGAGTGCGACGACGGGAACGCCCGCGGCTCGAGCCGCATCGCGCGCGATGGTTGCGAACAGCAACGGCCGCGCCACGGTCGCTAGGCTCGCGAGCGCGCAGGAGGCGGCGCCCCCGGTAAGGGCGACTTCGCTCCGCGTCACGCCGACGATCGTGCCGAAAAGCAAGCTGAAGACGTTCGAGGCGTAATCGTGCTGCAGTGCGAGAAATAGCGCCCCGGTTCCCAGCGCGCAGACCAGAACCAGTGCCGTCGTCACGTCGCTCGAACGGGAGCGATTCGAAAGCGCACCGAGCCCGGCCGCTCCGAGCAGCGCGAACGTGATGAGCCCGGCGAGCGGCTCGATGCCCACGAGCACGGCACCCGCCGCGCCCGCAAAACCGATCTGCGAGAGCGCGTGCGTCGCGAACGCGGCACCGCGGACGATGACGAAATAGCCGACGAACGCGGCGAGTACGGCGACGATCGTGCCGGCGCACAGCGCGTTTTGCAGATACGGCTGCGCCAGACCGTTCAAAAGGTTCGGCACCTTAGTTCGCGCGAGTTCGGCGAACGCTGCGCGCGGCGACGTAGGCCGCGAGCGCGATGACCGAAACGAAGAAACTGACGGGCCAGCTGTGCGCTCCGTGCGTCCAGCCGAAGCTCGCGTACGCGAGCACGATCGCGAGCCACGCCTCGCCGATTGCGAGCAGCATGGCGAGCGCCATGCCGCGCAGCGGATCGCATACGAGCGCCATGGCGGTCGCTGCGGGGCCGACGAGTAGAGCCGTACTGATGAGCACTCCGACGACTTGCGCCGTCTCGGCGACGGCGACCGCCATCAGCAGCAGAAAAAGATAACCGAGCGTGCGCACCGCGACGCCCGCAGTGCGTGCCGCATCGGGTGCGACGCTCGCGAAAAGCAGCGGCCGATACATGGCCAGGAGCGCGCCGAGCGCGATTACGCCGATAACCGCGACCACACGTAAGAGTGAGGCATCCGTATCGAACACGGATCCGAATAATAGCGAACTCTGTCCGCTCCCGGCTCGCGTCTGCAGATGCAAGAAGAGCGCACCGACGCCCAGGGCGAAGGCGAGCACGAGGCCGGTCGCGAGATCGCGTTCGCGTGCGCGCTCTCCGAGTGCGCCGACGGCGGCGGCCGCGCCGACCGAAAAGGCGAGCAGTCCCAAGAGCGGATTCACGCCGACGAGCAACGCGCCCGCGCCTCCGGTCAACCCGATATCGGTTACCGCGTGCCCCGCAAACGCGACACCGCGCAAGACGACGAAATATCCGATGGCGGCCGAGAGCGCGGCGACGACGGCACTCGCGACGAGCGCCGTCGTGACGTTGGAACTCGCAAAAAAACCGCTCACGCGGGCTTCGGTCCCTCGGGCGCCGGCGGCGGCGCGTCTCCCGCGACGACGATGATCCGGCCGCGCACGCGTAAGACGTCGACCGGACGGTCGTAAAGGCGGCTCAGCGTATCTTCGTTGATGATCTCGGCGACCGTTCCGAGTGCGGCGCCGCCGGCAGCAAGGTACAGCACGCGATCCATGACGCGTGCCAGCGGATTGACGTCGTGAGCCACGAGCATCACCGTCATGCCGCGCTCGCGCCCGAGCCGCGCGACGAGTTCCACGATTTCGGCGGCGCTACGTAAATCGAGATTAGCGAGCGGTTCGTCCAGGAGCAAGAGTTTTGGTTTTCCGACGATGGCTTGTGCGATCGCGAGCCGTTGCTGCTCGCCGCCGGAGAGCCGGCCGATGGGCTCGTCGGCGAGCGCGTGGGCGCCGACATCCGCAAGCGTCGCATCCACGCGCGCGCGCCGGCCGGCGCTCGGCAAGGGTAATCCGAAACGCGCACCGTCGACGCCGAGCGCGACGAAATCGCGCGCCCGCAGCGGTAGATCGGGATCGAGGTCGATGCGTTGCGGCACGTATCCGAACGAGCCGCGCGCATGCCGCGGCGTATTGCCGAACACGCGAATCTCGCCGCCCGTCGGTTCGAGAAGGCCGAGCGTTAAGCGTAAGAGCGTCGACTTTCCGGCGCCGTTGCCGCCGATGATGCCGACGAATTCCCCGGGCGCGATGTCGAACGAGATGCGGTTGAGGATGCGATGCTCGCCGCGCGTGAACGTCACTTTCGCAAACGAAACCGCCGGCTCGTTTATAGCGCCCGCTCGAGGCTCGTGAGCTCGCGATCGATCCACGCCTGCGTCTTCTCGCCGGCGGGCAGCGTTTCCGTGACGGGCACGACCGTAACGCGCGCCGCCGTCGCGACGCTGAGTAAACGCGTCGTACTCGGTTCGACCGTTTGATTGTTGTACACGAACGCGCGCACGTGGCGACCGGCGAGCAACGCGCGCATCGTATCGACGTCTTGCGGAGCCGGGTCGTTGCCTTCTTCGATCGCATGCGAAAACGAGTCGGGCGTTGCGACGTGCAGCTTCGCAGCTTCTAAAACGTAATCGAAGACGGGCTCGGTAATCGCGACGCTCGTGCCCCCGTGTCGCGTTGCGAGCGCGCGCAGGCGCGACTCCAGACGCGCGAGCCATGCGGAAATGGCAGCACGATTGCGAGCGATGGCGGCATGCTCGGCGGGTTTGCGGCGCTCGAGTTCGAGTGCGAGCGCATCGCTAAAGCGCTGTAGCGAACGCACGTCGTACCAAACGTGCGGGTTGTCGCCGAGGCGATGACCGCCGAGCGTGCCGACGACGAGCACGACGCGCCCGGCATGCGGCGATGCCGCGATAAGCTTATCCGCGAAGGCGTCGTAGCCGAGGCCGTTTTCGATGACGATGTCGGCTGAGGAGATCGCGTCCGCGTCGCGCGGCGTCGGCTCGTAGGCGTGGGGATCCAAGCTCGGACTGTTCAGAATCGTCGTTACGTCGAAGCCTGCGCCGCCCAGTTGCCGCGCGAGATCGCCGTAGACGCGCTCGATTGCGACGACGCGTCCGCCCGCCTGCGGCGCGGTAGCCGAAGAGTCGGGCGTGTGATTCGCGCAACCATTGAGAGCCGCGCCCGCGAGGATCGCGCAAAGCAGATATTGAGAACGCATTTTCTTT
>CAXTIY010000082.1:0-10963 GCA_964244215.1 uncultured bacterium | reverse complement strand
ACATAGGTGCCCGTACCGTAAACCGACACAGGTAGACTGGCAGAGCATGCTAAGGCGACGGGAGAACCCCTGTTAAGGAACTCGGCAAATTAACCCCGTAACTTTGGGAGAAGGGGTGCCCCTTTTGGTCTGGTCTTTACGACGAAAGCTGAGGGGGGTTGCAATAACAAGGCCCAAGCGACTGTTTAACAAAAACACAGGTCTCTGCGAACGCGAAAGCGGACGTATAGGGGCTGACTCCTGCCCGGTGCTGGAAGGTTAAAGGGAGAGGTTAGCGCAAGCGAAGCTTTGATCTGAAGCCCCAGTAAACGGCGGCGGTAACTATAACCGTCCTAAGGTAGCGAAATTCCTTGTCGGGTAAGTTCCGACCTGCACGAATGGAGTAACGACTTGGGCACTGTCTCGATGGGGGGCCCGGCGAAATTGCAGTACCAGTGAAGATGCTGGTTACCCGCGGCAGGACGGAAAGACCCCATGAAGCTTTACTGTATCCTGATCTTGGGTCTTGAGGTTTTCTGTACAGGATAGGTGGGAGGCTACGATCCGTGGGCGCTAGCTTGCGGGGAGCCAACGTTGGGATACCACCCTGAAAACTTTGGGATTCTAACCAACCGCCGTAATCCGGTGGTGAGACATGGTCAGGTGGGCAGTTTGACTGGGGCGGTCGCCTCCTAAAGAGTAACGGAGGCGCCCAAAGGTTCCCTCAGATCGGTCAGAAACCGATCGTTAGAGTGCATAGGCAAAAGGGAGCTTGACTGCGAGACGGACAGGTCGAGCAGGTGCGAAAGCAGGGCTAAGTGATCCGGCGGTACCGAATGGAAGGGCCGTCGCTTATCGGATAAAAGCTACTCTGGGGATAACAGGCTTATCTCCCCCAAGAGTCCACATCGACGGGGAGGTTTGGCACCTCGATGTCGGATCGTCGCATCCTGGGGCTGTAGTAGGTCCCAAGGGTTGGGCTGTTCGCCCATTAAAGCGGTACGCGATCTGGGTTCAGAACGTCGTGAGACAGTTCGGTCCCTATCCGCCGTGGGCGTAGGAGATTTGACGAGCGTCGACTCTAGTACGAGAGGACCGAGTCGAACGAACCGCTGGTGAATCGGTTGTCCCGCCAGGGGCATGGCCGAGTAGCTACGTTCGGATCAGATAAACGCTGAAGGCATATAAGCGTGAAACTGACTCGAAGATGAGATCTCAATCCCGTAAGGGTGAAGGGTCGTGGGAGACTACCACGTTGATAGGCCGGGGGTGGAAGGCGAGCAATCGCTGGAGCTGACCGGTACTAATCGCCCGGACACTTTAATTACGCTACGCTGTTCCGTTTGGCACTGAAAGTTCTTCACTATACAGCTTTCCGACGCGCTGTACTCGAGTTTCGACTCGTACGCGCGCTCGGGATCAAGTTTCTGGCGCCGATAGCGGCGGGGTTCCACCCGTTCCCATCCCGAACACGGCAGTTAAGACCGCCAGCGCCGATGGTAGTCGGACCGCAGGGTCCCTCGAGAGTAGGACAGCGCCAGATTTCATCAAGGGAGCGCACGTTGCCGCAAGGTAGCGTGCGCTTCTTTATTACTCGTGAGTAGCGAAGCTAAAGCCGTTCTTGCCGGCGCGCTTCGTTGCGTAGAGCGCACGGTCTGCCGCCGCTAGAAGATCGACGGCGTTATCGGCGTCTTCTGGAAACAACGCGGCACCGAGCGAGCAGCTGAGATGTTGCTCTCGCAGTGCTGCCGCTAGGCGTTCGATCAACACGTGGGCGAGCGCGCGATCGACGCCGGGAAAGAGCACGACAAATTCGTCGCCCGCATATCTTCCGACGACATCGTGCACGCGCGAGCCCCGTAAGAGCGCGGCCGCAAGCATACGTAACACGGAGTCACCGTGTGCGTGACCGAGGGTGTCGTTGATTGCTTTGAAATTGTCGACGTCGATCATGACGTACATGAAAGCGCGACCCGAACTCTGCGTACTCGCTAGCTCGGCAAGTAGCCGGGCTTGAAAAGCGCGCCTATTGAAGAGACCGGTAAGTGGATCGCGTTCGGCGAGTTCTTGCGTGCGAGCTAAGAGTAAACTGTTTTGGTACGAGACGCTCGCTATGGTGGCAAGTCCGCGCGCGAGACCGACTTCCCATTCGCGTGGCTCGAGGCTACGATGCCCGTCGACATAGAGCAGACCGATGGTTCCCTCTGCGTGCGCGAGCGGAGCTATCGCATACCAATTTCTTACGTCGACCAGCGGCGCCGAGAGTTCGCCCGCGCGGCCGACGACGTCGCCACCTGCGTTTCGCAGCGCTGCTAGCATAGCGCTACCGGGGCGCAAGTCGGGTGCCTCGTAACTGAGCTCGACCGTGTCCGTGCCGTCGACCTGGAAGCGCGCTTCGATTCCACGTTCTCGGTCGGATGCATAAAAGATCGCGCGTGAAAAACCGAGTGAATGATACGCTGCCCGCAACATATGTGCGATTACGTCGTCCGGCGCACGCGTTACGGCGATCTGTGTGAAAGCGTCTTGAAGCGCTAACAAAACCTTGGATTGATCGCGTGCATCGGCGCGTTCGCGTTCGAGTTCTACGAGACGGGCCGTCATCGCGCGCGCTTCCATCTGCTCGGGCGACTGCGGGCGCATCAACGCCTGGCGAACGGGCCGGTGACGAGTTCGCGGACGTCTTCGGGATAGAGCGAAGCCGCTCGCGCGGCAGCGAGGTCGATCTCGCCCGACGCAACGAGTTCGGAGAGGTGGGCCTCGAGTGTTTGCGAACCGTCGCGTCGCGCACTTACGAGCGTCGCGCGAAGCTGATGCGTCGCGCCGTCGCGAATGAGTCGACGCACGGCGTCCGTAGCGATTGCAACTTCCGCCGCCGCGCGCAGCCCGCTTCCATCTTTGCGAGGAAGGAGTCGTAGACCGACGAGTGCGCGTAGCGAATCTGCGAGCCGCGTGCGCGCGTTCTCTTGCTCCGCCGCGGGGAAGAGGCCGATAATTCTATTAACGGCTTGCGACGTTTCCGATGACGTGTGCAGCGCCGCGAAGACGACGTGCCCCGTTTCCGCCGCTTGCAAGCAAGCCGTGACGGTTTCGACACCACGTAATTCGCCGATGAAAAGCACGTCGGGATCCGCTCGTAGCGCTCCGCGTACGCCGTCCGCAAACGTCGCCACATCGCGCCCGACTTCGTACTGTGTAACGACCGAACGCAACCATCGATGTTGATACTCTATCGGATCTTCGAAGGTCACGATGTGCTTGCTGCTCGTTGCATTGACCCGATCGAGCAACGACGCAATGGTCGTCGATTTGCCCGAACCCGTCGGGCCCGCTACGATGATGAGGCCGGAGCGTAACTCCGTAAAGCCCTGCACGACTTCGGGCAGTTGGAGCGTTTCTAATTCCGGAATGGCACGCGCGAGGAGCCGTATCGCTAAGCGCGGTCCGTGCTTTCCGCGGGATGCATGAATCCTTATCGAACCGATGCGGTCGTCTGCGAAGACGGCATCGGCGATGCCGATTTTATCGAGCCGAGCGCGAGAGAGCTTGTCGATCGTCTCGTCGAGAAACGCGGTAACGTCGGACGCGTCGAACATTATTCCGTCGATGCGCTCGACGTTCGTGTAGATCCGGTACGCGGCGCCTTGTCCCGGTTCGACGTGCAGGTCGGAAGCTTGGCGCTCCCTGCCTCGATCGATCAACGCGAATATTCGCTCGGCAGCCGACGTGTGGCTCGAAGAGCCTGCTTGCATCATTCGACGATTCCCGCAAGAAGGTTGAGAATCGCTTCGATCTGCGTCTCATCGATGAAAGGGGACAGCGCGGCTCGGTAATCCGCTCGGTCGAGGGTACCGACGTACGCGAGCGCGGCTTTCGCGGCGATTGCGTCGACTCTATCGGAAAACGCCGGCGCAATTTCCTCACGTGCGCCGATTGCGGCTAATCCGTCGACCGCAAGAGCCCGTTCTTCGTCGGATCCTACCCGTAGCGCCTCGTTGAACGAGGAACGTCCGGCTTGCGGAAAGTTTCGGAGTAAAACACGCAGCGCGATCGCACGACCGTCGCCTTCTTCCTGACGATACGCTCGAGCGATTACCTCACCCGAGACGCTACCGGGATCGCGAACGAAGCCTTCGAGCAATCGATGTCGCGCCGACCGTGAAAGCGGTTCGGTGCGCTCGAATTCCGGTACGTCCGCCGTCCAAGTAATGTCGAAGCCTTGCGGGCGTAGGGGAAGACGCGTGATCGGAACGGCACGTTCGGGGCGAGCGGGCACCGGAGCGACGACGATATTTTGCGCCGATCCGTACTTCCAAGCGTCTACGCGCGGCGCATCGCTATCGCGATCTTCACGCATGACGCCGTTTCGCGTTGCGCGCTCGCTATTCGCGACTTCCGGCGCTTCGCTCGGCTCATCGCGTTTCGAGCCGGTATCGCGGCGCACGTCTCTTGCGGCCGGCTTCTGATATCGCACGAGTGCGGGCGCGGCTTCGTGAAGTATCTTAAGTTCTTCTGTCGGCGCATCGGACGGTACGGCAACGCTCGCTAGCCGTTGCGGCACGGCCGCGCCCGCAGGCTCGCTCGGTGCGGACGATGACGGTTCAACAGCAGAAGTACGCGCGTTCGAGGGCTGCTCCGGCTCTGCAACGACTCGCGCGGACGCTTGCAGCAGCGACGCAACTTCATTAGCGAACGATCGCTCGATGCTCGTCGCCTCGAAATCTTCGACCGCAGGCTCTTGTAAGGAAGGTTCGCTCCGCACGATCGGAAGATTAAAAAAGCCGATTAGCGCCGCACGCGCGCCAAGAAATGGGCGCGCGATCGCCTTCAGGAAGTCGGCCGGTTCCAACAGCGTGCGCGGAAGTGTTGCCTCGCAAGGCGCCGTTACAAACGTCGCTATCTCGGAAGGAGCGGCAAGGGACGATCCGCTTCCTTCGACGTCGCGCGCTTCGCTCGAAACCAGGAAATTGCTATCGATCGAATCGACCGCCTCACACGTTAACGACTGGTCAACCGCGCGAACGTCAACCGCGCGAAGGTTATCCGTGCGAACGTCATCCGTGCGAAGGTCAACCGCTTGAACGTCGTCCGAACGGACTTCATTCGCGTGAATAGGCTTAACGGGAGCGGCTGCGAGCGTATCGCCGAAATCGGGACGGAACGGCCCGTTGCCGGGACCGATCGTAGCACGACGACCGCGGCGGTCGTCACGCAAAGGCACGAGTAGAGCGGTCCCTAGGGCGGCCGTTGCGACGGCAGGCAGGAGCAGTTGTACGGCTTGCAACGGACATGCCTTTCTTACGCGTGAGCGAAGCCGCCGAACGCCTCGGCCGCCGCTCCGACGAGTTGCCAGAGCCGGTCGTCGAGCGAGTGGTTGGGCTGCGCCATCTGATGTAAACGCACGGGCTCGCCCGCGCGCGCCGTTTGCGCGAATAACTCGATGAGCAGCCGGCGGTATTCCGCTAAGCGAAGTCCGAGCGCCGCGTCGCGAGCCGTCGTTGGAATAAGCAGCGGCAGAAACGCTTCGACGCTCGTCGCGCTTTCGGGAAGAAGTTCGCGGCGTGCGATCGTGCCGTTCGTGCTGAGCGCATCACCGGACGGCGTCTCGATCGAATCTTCGTCGTCGTCTGCGAACGGTAACAACGCCTCCCGTAAACCGGCAATGGCGCGAGCTTCGCGCGAGCTTTCGAGTGTCTCGAGCCACTCACTCGTAATGCTGAAGCCCGGCATACACGCGGCAAGCAACGGCTTTCCGAGCGACTCGACGGCGGCCGCACGCAGCGCTTGCAGATGACGCATGGCTTCGACGCTCGCGAGCATATCGTCGCATGCGATCTCGTCGGGTATGAGTAACCGCATCGCGAGAGAGTGCCGGTACCAGCCGAGGCGATCGATCGTGAAGAGCTTATCGACGACTTGCACGAAGCGGCGCAAACGATCCGATTTCCATTCGAGCCGAACCGTCACGCGCCCGTTTCGCGGCGCGTACGAGCGTAGCGGCGGCCGGCCCGGCAATGAATCGGTGGCGGATTCGTCTCGGTCGCGCCCCACCACGCTAGCGTGTATCGATGCGTCGAGTTCGGCCCTTTGGAGCGCCTCGCGGTCGCGCCCCGTGCCATCCATGAGGACCGCGTTATCTCGTAACGTCATCCGCTCTCCGGCGCGAATCTGCGCCGGCAGCTCGCCGTCGAACGAATACGAAACACCGCGATCGCTTGGCTCGAGCGGGCGTTGCGAATGCGAACCCGTTCCGGGAACGAGCTTCGCGGCAGCGGATGCACTCGCGTTCGGGCTTTCAGGCGCGCTTACCACGGCCGGCATTTCGCTTTGTGGGAACGCCGCGCTTTGAAACTCGTCTTGTGGCGTTCGCGCGAGTGCGCGTTCGCTCGATCTTCGCTCCGTCGTTCGGTCGTCGGCCGATGCCGCCTCACCGCCATGCGCTTCGATGAACGGCTGCGCGGTACGTTCGGCCGCCGGCGCCTCTGGCACATCGACGGCTACCGGATCGCTCGCGGATGGGCCGATGCTCCGCGCCTGCCGCTCCCGATTATCGTGAATGCGAGCGACGCGCGGATCCACGAACGATAACGTCAAGACCTCCCCCGAAGCGTAGGGTGCGGCGGCATGCGTGATCGCCACGGTAATCGTTTCCGGCACGAGTGCCCGCTCGAGCGGCACGCACTTCGCGCGTAACTCCGCATCGTGTGCCACAAGCCGGCTAACCGTCGGCGTCGTAAAGGCGAGCGAAAGATCGTCGCCCGGCCGGTAAGGGCCACCGGCCGTAACGACGCGTGCGAGAGCTAATTCCGGAACGAGGTGCGCGGCGTTCATCGTTATTATCCTTAGAGCGCCGTCGTGCCGACGGGCGGTTTAGCGGCCGACGGATCGCTATCGGCGACGAGGTGCGGCGTTATGAGGAAGACCACTTCGTCTTTGCTGTGCTGCCGCGCTCGATTACGAAATACTTCACCAAGAAACGGAATATCGCCGAGGAACGGCACCTTGGTGATGGTTGCCGTATCGATGTCGGCGAAGAGGCCGGCGATGACGATCGTCTCGCCGTCGCGCACGCGTAACGTCGATTGCGCCTTGCGGGTCGTAATGATCGGAAAACTAGAGATCGTGCCCGTAACTTGGCTGTAATCGGTTTCGAGGTCGGTCGTAATCGCGCCGTCGGTTCCGATGGTCGGCGTGACGTTGAGATTGACGCCGACGTTGACGAATTGCACTTGTTGCGTGCCGGTTCGGGCATCGAAGTAGACGATCGGATACTGCTGCCCGACGAGTAACGAGGCGGCAACGTTATTGAGCGACGATAGGGTCGGGCGCGCGAGAATCTTCGCTTCGCCGCGCGTAACGAGTGCGTTGATCGTCGCGTTGATCGCGAGGGAATTGCGTAAGAACGTCGTTACGGTATTGCCGGAACCCGCATGCAGCACGCCGTTCTCGTCGGCGCCGCCGAAAAGAAAGCCGACGTTACTCGTGACGCTCGGACTCAAGTCCGTCACGCGGACTTCGTAGCGGACTTGTTGTCCCGGACGATCCACGCGCGAAATAAGCGAACTCGCAAGTGAAATGAAATCGTGAGAACCCGTGAGTATGACGGCGTTCTGTTGATCGGAGGCATACGCACTCGACGGCGCCGTCATTTGTAACGTCGCCTGCACCGCTTTGAGCGCGTCGCTCGCTTTAACGTAGCGCATCGGCACGACGACGTTTGCAACGCCGGAGGCTTGATCGAGCGCCGCGATCAGATCTTTCGCGCGCGTCACGGTCGTCGGGGAGCCCGTGACGATGATGCTCGAGGTGCGCCTGTCGGGCACGACGAGCGTTCCTTTGGGCAACGAGTCGGTGAGGCTCTTCGCGACGTCGTCGGGCGTTCCGTTCTTCACGGCGAATAGAACGGTCCGCGTTCCGGCCGTATTCGCAGGATAGCGCCGGTTCATCGCTTCGCTCGTTCCGACGTAAATGACGTTTCCGACGTGCACCGCCTGCAGATCGTTCGACGCTATCAGTGTCGTGAGGGCTTCGCTAAAGCTAACGTGTTGTAGACGGAGCGAAACGGGCCGGTGCGCGACGGAACTATCGACGACTACGTTAACCGAGGCCTGTGTAGACAGCAGCCGCACGGCATCGTAAATGTCGAGATCGCGAACGTCGAGCGAGATCGCACCCGCCGCACCGAGCGGGCCGGGCAACGCGCACCCGATTCCGAGTGCCGCGATTCCCGTCAGCAGCCAACGTTTCAAAATAGACGATCTTTCTCGAGCGCGCACGATTAGTGATGTGCCGGTGGTGCGTAGGGATAGGGATTGGGGTACGGCGTCGCTCCGTTCGGATCGGACGTCGGATTAACGCCGACGGGTAATCCTTGCGTGTTAACGGTCGGAAGGGCACCCGGCGTCGGGAACGTCGCGGTCTGCGTTGGTTGCGGCGGCGGTTGCGTTTGAGTGGCACGGGCCGCACTCGCCTGTTGGTCGCGCGCCGGGAGAAGCAGCCGGCGCAGGCTTTCGAGCGTTACGCGATCGCCGCTTGCCGAATGCCGGCGTGCCGGTTGCGGCGTCGCCACATAACTCACCGGAAGATCGAGGCGCGTTCCGTCGTCGAATGCGATGCCGCGTAGATCGATCTTCGCGACACGACGGTCGCCGAGCGTATCGCCGACGCGGACGATGTCCATCGCCGTACCGTTGGCCACATACGCAACGGGGTTCGGTCCGACGATGGTTGCCCGCAGGACGAGCGTCAGAGCCGCCACGGGAACGGCGCCGGCGTTCGCGATGTCCGGGACCGTGACGGCGTCGCTCGCGCCCGGAAGATTCGCGACGGCGAGTTCGTTATCGGCACCCGCCGCGTTCGCCGCATGCGATCGATCGGAGGGCATCGCCCGCGCGGATCCCGCGGACGGTTTGCCGGCGAACGGATCGCGCGCGATGAGCGAAGCGACCCGCGGCAAATCCGGCCGAACGTCGATCGTCACGAACGGTTGCGGGACCGCTCCGAGGTCTTCGGCATTCGTCCGTTCGCCGAGTCCCGAAAACCACGCCGTATATCCGGAGGCCGACAAAAAGAGAAGGAGCGCGCGCTGACGCTGCGTGAGTGACAATCTCACTTTCGCCGGCCGCTCGGGTCGTCCATCGACGCGTTTTGTGAGCCGGGCTCGTAAATCGTCACGGGTATCGAAGCGATCACGGCATCGTCGTCGCGCCGCAAACTCGGCGCAGCGACGTTCACGATTTCGGAGCCGAGCGATAAATCGCCGATTGCGGCGAGCACGTGCGCGTAGCTGCCGCGCAATTCGATTTGCAGGGCCGTCGGTGCGAGAAGAGAGCTGAGAGGCTGGGGTTTCGGGCCGTTCGCATCGCGCGAGACGCTCGTCGAAAGAAGCGCGACGCGGTTACGGCGCACGGTCGAACTCAACTCGCGCAGAAAAACGGCCTCCGGATTTTGTCCGAAGAGCGTCGCGTAACGGTGCGCGAGTGCGTCCCGTTCGACGCGCACGTGCGGGACTTCGGAAAACGCTACCTCGTCCGAACGCAGCGTCGCTTGCGCGTCGTCGATGCGTTGCTGCAGCGCGTCGACGCTCGGAGCGAACGTAAAATATACGATGCTGCCGCCGAGCAACGTGAAGAGCAACGTGGCGATGCGAATGAGCCGCGGGATGTCGATCGCGTTCGTCGCGTTCATCGCGCGGCTCCGACGTGCGCGTTGAAGCGGACGCCTTCGTGCTCGTGATTGTCGATCGATACGAGCGTCGCAGCGCTTGCGGGCAGCGCGCCTCCGAGCCGTAGGATCGTGCTGCTGATTTCATCGACGCTCACCGCTCCGCCGCTAATGTCGTATCCGGAGTCGGAGTGAGCGAGCGAGTCGAGCCATGCGTGGCCCGGCACGTCGTTGCCGATGTGGGCGATCGCGATCGCCGCCTCCGGCCCGCTGCGCCGCGAGGCTTGCGCTTGCCGCGCGAACTCTTGATACCGCGCGACTTCGAGCGCGAGGCTTTTCGATTCGGCTCGTTCCGAAGCGTGCGACGCGATCACCCGCTCTAAGCTCTCCGCAACGCCGCGCAGACGGCTCTGGTGCAGTTGCTCGATACCGATGCCGATCAACGCGACGACCACGACGATCGTTATGCCGAGAAGCGCCTGGCGAACGTAATCGGCATCGAGCTCGACGCCGAACGCGCCGAACGTTTCTTTCGGGCGCGGAAGCAGATTCGCACGTATCACGAGGCGAGTAAGCCCCGCGGTGCGATCGACCAGGAAGCGAGACCGTATGCGAAGGTCCAGGAAGGGCTCTCGTGGCCGCCCAGTGTCACGGGCGCGAGCGCATAACCGTCGTCACCCAAAAGTTCGAAGATCGTTTCGTAGCGATAGCGAGAGCCCAGAATCGCCAGCCGTTGCACGTCGGCGAGCCCGTCGCGCCGCGCATCGGCGAACGCGGCGCGAACGTTCGCGGCTAAACGATCTTCGATAAGGCGCGGCGGAAAGAGGTGCACCACGCCGACCGGATCGGCGAACACGACGAGCGCCGCGCGATCGGTCGAGCAATCCAAAACCGCGTCGGCATCGGGAATAGCGCGGCGCCACGCGCACGCGGGCACGTCCACGGCAACGGGCCGCAAGCCCGCGGCGCGCGCGATCGCGACGAGTCTGGCGACGGTGCTATTGCGCGCGATCGAAAGGAGTCGCTCGTCGCCGCGCCCCGGCAGCGGGTCGAGCGCCACGAGCCGTTCGGAGGCGGCCCAGTCGACGATGGTATCCGCTTCGAGCGCCGCCGCGCGTTCCGCTTCGCCGCGGCGCATCCCGGGGGGCACGTGAAAAACGCGCGTCACGACCTCGCCCGCGGGTGCGGCGAGGATGCAGCGACGCTCGCGCGTTTCGAACGTCGCCATAAGTTCTCGTAACGTTTCCGCGAGCGCCAGATCGAGCGGTTCTCGCTCGGGAACTTCGCGCGTCTGCATCTCCGTAACGCTAAAACCGTCACC
>CAXTIY010000081.1:0-10977 GCA_964244215.1 uncultured bacterium | reverse complement strand
GGTTCCGGGGGTCGCGTTCTGGGACACGGGCGAAATGCAGACCGTTCCAACGATCTTCGGTATCGCGCACCCCACGGGCTTTCCCGCTTTCGTGCTGCTCGGCTGGGTCTTCTCTCACGTCGTGCCGGTTGCAACCCCCGCGTGGCGCGTCTCGTTCTGCTCGGCTTGCTGTGCGGCCGCTGCCGTGTGGCTCTTATTTCGGCTCGTGCGCGGCTTCGTAAACGACGCGTGGATCGCGCTCGCGGCGGCGTGGGCATATGCCGTCGGGAACATCGTTTGGACGCGTGCCGCACGCGCGGAAGTTCACGATCTCGCGCTCTTGTTCACGGCCCTCGCGATCGCTCTCGGCGCCCGGGCCGGCCGGCGCCGAGACGGCCGCAGCGCCGTCGCCGCGGCGGCCGCATGCGGCTTCGGAATCGCCACACATCCGGTCGTCGCGCTCGCCGTGCCGAGCGTCGTTATACTCGCGTGGCCGGCCGTGCGCCGGCTGCGCGCGGCGTCGCTCTGCCGCGTCGTGCTCGCGGCGGTCGCGCCGTTGCTCCTCTATCTCTATCTCCCGCTGCGCAGCGCGCAGGTGGAGCGCAGCGGACTCGATCCCGTCGCCGCACTCGGTCTGCGCGGCGGCGCGTTCTGGAACTACGAGGCGCCGTCGACGCCCCTACGGTTCGCGCACTACGTGAGCGGCGCGTCGTTTCATCCGCTCGGCGCCTTCGCGGCTCTCGCGACGCGCAGAGGCGTCGGGGAAGCTTCGGCGCTCGCGCGCGCGGTGCTCGTCACGGAGTTTGGGGTGGTCATGCTCGCGCTCGTCATCACGGGCTACGTCTATCTCGCGCTCAAAGAAACGCGCGTCGCTATCGCGTTTGCGGTACTGATGATTGCGGGCGTCGCCTTCGTGCCGAATTTTGCGGCCGAGTCGGATGCCTTGCGTTACGCGCTGCCGTCGCTTTGGGCCGCCGGCGTGTGCGCGGGCGTCGGAGCATGGTGGTTCGCCCAGGCGCTCTTGCGCGAGCGTTCCGCGGCTGCATCGTTCCTAGCCGTAGGGCTGCTGACGATCGCGCTATGGCCGAACGTCGCCTATGCGTTGCGCGATGTCGAGCTTCAACGCAGCGCAGACGATGCGAGCCGCTTTGCGGCCGACGTCGTTCGCCTCACCCCGGACGATGCGCTCGTCGTCGCGAGCTGGACGTATGCCACGCCGCTCGCCTATGCGGCCTACGTCGCCCACGCGTTCGGCAGGCGCCGGCTCGTGAGCGGTTGGCCGAACGAATACGATAAGTTTTACGGCGCTTGGCACGCGCGCTTCAAACACGTTTATTTCATCTTGCCCTCGCGCTACGACGTGGCACCGCTCGGGACACGCGTTTATGCGACGAGCCGTTGGCAGCTTGCGGAATTGCGTTCGTGAGCGTGCGGGCGCCCGGCAGCGATGCGCTGCTTGCGGCGGCTTTGGCGAGCTGCGCGCTCGCGCTGTACCTCGCTTCGTTGCCGCCGTCGTTCGCGTTTTGGGATACGGGTGAATTGCAAACGGTCGCGGCGATCTTGGGCATCGCGCATCCGCCGGCGTGCCCCGCCTTCGTTCTGCTCGGCTGGCTCTTCGTGCACGCGCTGCCCTTGGGAGAACCCGCGTGGCGCGTCAATGCGATGTGCGCCCTCGCCATGGCGCTCGGGACGGGTTTGCTCTTCGTAACGCAGCGTGCGTTCGGCGTGCCGCGGATAATCGCGATCGTCTGCACGTGCGGATTCGCTGCCGCAAGCGTACCGTGGCGCGATGCGACGCGCGCCGAGGTGCAAGACGTCTCCCTCCTGTTCCGCGCCGCAGCGCTGTTGTTCGCGCTACGCTTTTATAACGGCGGTTTGCGGCGCGACCTCTTCTTCGCGGCGCTCGCGACGGGTCTTGCGGCGGCTACGCACGGTATCGTGCTACTTCTGGTTCCGGCACTTCTCGTACTCGTCGCCGCGCGTCCGGAGTCGCGTAGCGTGAGAGCGTTCGCATTGGTCCTCGGCGGCGTCGCGCTCGGACTGCTGCCGTACGTTTATTTGCCGCTACGAAGTGCCGCGATCGCCCGCGGGCATTACGATCCGACGCTGACGCTCGGCTTACCGGTCGGCTTGCCGTTCTGGAATTACGACGATCCGCAAACCTGGCCGAATCTCGTGCGCGTAATAACCGGCGCCGATTTCGACGTCCATAGCGGCTTCGCGGGCTTCATCAACGTCGCTGCGTATCCGCAATACGCGGCTGCGCTCGTGAAGAACGTGTCGGGCGCCTACGGTTTGCCCGGCTGCGTGCTCGCAGCGTTCGGTTGTGGTTTGCTCGTCGCGAAGCAGCGCGTCGCGGGCTGCGCGCTCGTGCTCGCGGCGCTCTTACCCGTTCCGTATACGGAATCGTATAACGAATTACAGGATCCGTCGCGCTATTATCTTTTTACACTATGGTGCGCGGCGATCGCGATCGGCGTCGCCTTCGAATCGCTGGCGAATTTAATCGGACTGGTGCCGCGGAGCATCGGACGTTTCGGTCTCGCCGCAGCGCTCGTCGCGTCGTTCGTGGGCGCGTCGCCCGACCGGCCATCCTATTTCGCTCAAACGAGCGACCGTAGCGCCGCGCGCTATGTCGACGACATCGTCGCGCTTACGCCGCGCGATGCGGTCGTCGTCGCGGAGTGGGCCTTTGCGACGCCGCTCGCATATGCCGCGTACGTGCAACGTCGATTCGGCGACCGCATCGTCGTTTCAGCGAGTCCGTCACAATTCGCGACGCTCTACGGCGGCTGGCTCCGGAGGCGTCCTGTCTACATCGTATCGTTCGATGACGCACTCACGCTGCCGGGCTACCGCATCGAGACGCTCATGAGCGACTACGTTCACGCGTACCGCGTCATAGGCTACACTCGGGGGGCGCCGCCGCGATGAAGCATTTAGGCGGAGTCGTCGCCGGCGTCGTAGCGTGCTTCGCTATTCTCACCGCCGCCGGTTTCCATGCGACGCCGTACAACAATTTCGTCTTGCTCGCCGATGCTTTTCGACACGGCCACGTGTGGATCGATTGGCCCGGCGCCTACATCGACGCGCTACGCTATCACGGCCGCTACTACGTAATCGAAGCGCCGCTGCCGGCGGTGCTTTTGCTGCCCGCCGTGATGCTGAAGGGCACGGCGGTCAATCAGTCGTTTCTCGCCGCGCTGCTCGCGGGCGTCGCGACGTGCGCGGGTTACGAGATCTGCCGCATTCTCGGTGCGAGCCTCTACGCGCGTATCGCGCTCTGCGGCTTTCTCTTACTCGGCACGGATTTATTCTGGAGTGCGACGTTCGGCGACGTTTGGTTTATCGCGCACGTCGCTTCGGTCGCCTTTACGATGCTCGCGCTATGGGAGATCGTCGGCCGGCGGCGCGGCTGGCTCGTCGCTCTGTTCGGCGCGTGCGCGGTCGAAGCGCGCTTTGCAACGGTACTCGCATTACCGGTCTATGGGGCGCTGCTGGTATTCGGGATTGGGCGCAGCGGCGAACGTCGACCGCCGGCACTCGATTGGCAACGTTCGCTCGCATCGTTCGCGCTCGTACTCGTGCCGTTCGCGGCGCTATGGGTCGCGTATAACGAAGCGCGCTGGGGGCTTCCCTACGACGTCGGTTATTCGGCTTGGTACCATCAGGATACGGCGGGCTCCCCATTCGGTTCGCCGTTTCGGCTGGAGTATTTCGGTTATCAGCTCCAGTCGTTCTTCGTTGCGGGCCCCGAGTGGCGTGTAGCATATCCGTATCTTATTCCGTCGCTCGGCGGCGTGGCGCTGACGTGGACGTCGCCCGCGCTAATCGTCGCGTTCTTCGCTCGTGGGCCGTGGCGCTTAATCTGCGCGATGTGGCTCGCGACGTTGCTCACGGCGGCCCCGAACTTCGTTTATTACGTGAACGGTTACGCGCAGTTCGGCATGCGCCACGCGCTCGATTTCGAACCGTACCTGTTCGTGTTGATGGCGCTCGCGCTCGCCTCGCCGCTCGGCGTTTTGCTGCGCGGTGCGTTCGCAGCGCTCATCGCTTATTCGATGCTGGCGGGCGCATGGGGGGTTTGGTATTGGCGCGTGTTCGTGCGGCACTAAACGGCTCTTGCAATCCCGACCCGGCAATTCAAAACATCAGGCGTCGATAATTGCGTCGAATTCGAGCGTGAGTCCGGCGGGTGGTGCACCGAGAACGAAGAGATCGCGACTGTATGGATCGATTCCGACGGCGTATCGCGCGCCACACTCGTAAAATAGCGTGATCTTGGCCTGTAATTCGCTCCAGCTATCCGTATCGGAGAGAAGCTCGACAACGACATCGGGGCAGGTCTTCCAAAACTTCTGCTTGTCATCCAGGGCGAGACGAGCGAGGTGGTCTGCACTGATCCACGATGCATCGGGAGAGCGCAAACCGCCGCCGGGTATCCGAAAGCCGGTCGATGACCCAAAAGCTTTTCCACCGGCGACCTTCGCGAATTTCCGCAGTTGACCGGCAGCCTCGAGGTCCCGTGCGCCACCCTCTGAAAATGTCGGACTTACGACAAGTGAACCGGTCTCGGTAAACTCGATCTTCCAGCCCGGATTAACACAGCTGAATACTTCGATCGCGTCTTGATCGTCGAGAGCGGGAATCGAAGAGACAACGAGCGCCACGAGACCACATTCTTTCTCTCTCTGAAGATGACCCGGTAAGCGGGCGTGCACGGGGAGCCGCTACCCAGGCGCCGGCTTAACGAGCTCCTACTTAGCCTCACCGAGGCGTGCGTACGCCAGTGGTACGCTCGAGAACGTGCCGAGTACGGCTTCGGTGGCAGAGCGCTGGCTCGCGCGGCCGTCCGCTTCGGCGAGTGCGGCCGCGGTAATGTCGCCGTACGCGTGACCGGCGAGCCGTAGCACGACGAGTGCCGCTTGCAAAGCCGGCATGCCGGGATTGTAGGCGACGTTCTCTGCATGGCGACCGGTAAAGATCGTGCCGTCTTTAAGACGGAGCGCCACGCCCGCATACGTTTTGCTGTACGGCGCATGCGAAAGGTTAGCCGCCGAGAGCGCCGCCTGGACGAGCGCATCGGGATTCGGTTCGGCGAGCACGAGCGCATTATGCGCATGGAACGGGTCGACCACAACGCCCAGTACGGCCGGTAGGAACGCGCGCGGCAGCGCATCGGCGAGCGTGACGCTGCCGCCGTCCGGCATCCAAATACGCAGGCGTTCGGGTGCGACGAACTCGGCGAGGAATTGGCGGCAATAGCCGCACGGCTCACCGCCGACCGCGAGCGAAACGATGCCCGTTTCTCCATGCAGCCAGGCATTGGTCGTTGCGGCACCTTCGCCGTGTACGGAAGAGGCTAAGGTCTGCCCCGGAAATTCGAGATTCATGCCGGCGTACAAGGCACCCGATGCGCCTTCTACGAGCGCTCCGACGAAGAACTGTGAAATCGGCGGATCGGCGAACGATTTGGCCCACGGAATAAGGCGGCGCATCATTACCGAGATCGGCATGTCGACGGCTCGCACGCGTTCCGCCGAAATCACTCCGTCTACAGGCTTAAGCGTTTCTAAGAGAGCCGTGAGTTCCGGTGTCATGCCGGCGGCTTCGACGCGTGAGGTTGCGGTTACCATTGCGGCCGACGTTCCTGCGAGCGCCGCAAGCAACGCGCGACGTGTAAATCGGTATGCGTCATTTCCCATTCTTGACGAAGCCCTCCGTAGCGAAGCTCGCAGCGAGTTCGGGTACGTGCCCCGGAACGTCGGGCCGCCCACCGTAGTAAAGCACCGCGCTCGAACCCGCGCGAACGCCCGCGTGCAAGCAACGGTCGATCGATTCTCCACGCAAATGCGCGGTCAGGAAGCCTGCTAAAAATGCGTCCCCCGCGCCGCTCGTGTCGAGCGGTGTGACTGATGCCGCTTCCGCGAAATAACGTCGCGCTCCGAACGGGCTCGTCGCGCAGGCACCGGCCGCACCGCACGTTATTACGACGGTTTCGAATTTCGTTCCGAGCGCTTCGAGCTGCTCCGCACGGTTATCCGTGCCGGTTATGGTGGCGGCTTCCGCAGCGTTCACGAAACAGATCGCGGCCGCACGCGCCGCTTCGAAAAACGCGGCCGCTCCTATTTCGCGAACGATGGCGCTCGAACCGGAATCGACGCTAAAAGGAATAGCGCGCGCGAGCGCTGCGGCGAGTAGCTCGCGCACCGCGGCGCGCGGCCCGGGTGCGAAGAATGCATAACCTGAAACGTGCACGAGGTCGACTCCTTCGAGCAAAGTCTCTTGTAGATCTCCGCGCGACAAGCGCGCGTTCGCGCCGCGATCGGTGAGAAAGCTGCGCTCTCCCTCTGCGCCGATGAGCGTAACGAGAAGCCCGGTGCGCGTGCTTTCGTCGCATGCGAAGACCGGCTCGACGCCGTGCGCGCGCAGCGCCGCCGCGTGCTCCGGAGCACGGTCCGGCCCGACGCGCCCGGCGAAACGTACGATGTTGCCGAAATGACCGAGCCAGGCCGCTTGATTTGCTCCGGAACCGCCCGGCAGTAGGGAGATTGCCGAGGGCGTGTCCGTTCCGAGCTCGATCGCGCGCTCGGGCGCGGCGATGATGTCGAGCATCACGTCGCCGATCACGAGCACGGCGGGCTTATGCTCGCTCATGCGTGCCGACCGAGTTCGACCGCGATTTGCGCGGCGAGCGAGGCGTTACTCTTTACGAGTGCGATGTTTGCCGTGAGGCTCGCACCCAGGGTGAGCTCGTTAATCCGTGCGAGCAGATACGGCGTGAGCTCTTTGCGCGATATGTTGCCCGCCTCGGCGTCTTCGATCGCACGCGTAATGCGCGCTTCGATATCGCCCGCGTGCAAGGCATCGGCGTGCGGGATGGGGTTTGCGATGAGGATGCCTTCGCGTAAGCCGAGACGTCGCTGCATCGCGATGACTTGCGCGAGTTCGCATGGAGTATCGAAGCGGTGATCGACGCGCAACCCGCTCGTACGCGTGAAGAACGCCGGAAATTCATCCGTGCCGAAGCCGAGCACGGGGACGCCTTGCGTTTCCAAATACTCGAGCGTCTTCGGCAAATCGAGAATCGATTTGGCGCCCGCGCACACGACGGTAACGCTCGTCTTGGCGAGTTCGGTAAGGTCGGCGGAAATGTCGAACGTCTGCGCGGCACCGCGGTGAACGCCGCCGATTCCGCCGGTCGCAAAGAGCGCGATCCCGGCCATGGCGGCCGCCGCCATGGTCGCGGCGACCGTCGTTCCGCCCGTCGCTTTGCGCACGGCGAGCGCCGCGAGATCGCGTCGCGAAATCTTCGCAGATTCCGTGCGCGCGGCGAGCGCCTCGAGCGCCGCGGCGCCGAGGCCCACGTGGATGATGCCGTCGATGACGGCGATGGTCGCAGGCGTCGCGCCATGCGCTCGCACGATCGCTTCCACGTCGCGCGCCATCGCGAGATTTTCGGGGAACGGCATTCCGTGCGTGATGATCGTCGACTCGAGTGCGACGACGGGGTCGCCGGCGCGCAAGGCCGTGGCGACGCTCGCTTCTACTTTTATGCATTCGGACGGTACCGTCACGTGCCGGCTCAAACCGCCGTCATCTCGCGCGTCACGCCTTCTTTGCGCGCGAGCTTTGCGAGCACGAAGATACGGTACCGTACAAAAAATAAGGCCAGCGCCAGCATCACGATGAGGGCCGCGTTTGCGATCGCCGTATCGGCGACGTCGCGCGGAGGAACGGCGAGCCGTACCGCAAGCCGCAATGCGACCGCGCCGATCCAGATCGCGACGGTAATCGCCGAGCCGCGCACCACGACGTAACCCGGCCGCTCGTCGAGCCGCAGCGTCGTAAAGTGTCCGACCGCGCTCCCGATAGCAAAGCCGAGCAGAAGTGCGGCGACGACCGCAACGACCAGGTGAAGGGCCGCCTGCGGTGCTATCGCAATCGCGGTCCCGACCAAGAACAATGCGAGAACGCCGAAGATCAGCGGTACGATGAAGAGCCGTCCGAGCCGCATTTTTCGATCTCGCAACTCTCGGAAAGCGAAGCGCAAGACGATCGCCACGCCCGCGATCGAATAGAGGAGCACGGGCGAGAAGTCGGCGCTAGGCACGTAAACCCGTCGTCACGTCGTTTTTATGCAAACCGAGCGACCCGACTCCTTTGGGCTTCTGCTAGTCTCTCGGGGGCGTTCGTTCTACGTGCTCGCCCGTCGCTTGCATCGAGGAGGGACGCTCGCGGAAGCGCCGCGGAGAAGTGTTCGCAAGCGTGCTGCCCATGGCCGCAAGAGTTTTCGGACGTCGTACGCTTAGCGAATAACACCGTGGTCGATCGTTGCCGATCGACTCGCCATCCGGAGTCGGTAAGCGAAACGACGGCGCCGTTGCATTGCGTCGCTAATTCGTTATAACGGTATATTGCTTAAATGTTTGGTTCTGTAATACATCGGGGAAGCGCAGCTGAGTCAGCTAACATCTGGAGGTAACTCATGCAAGATCGTCCGGTAATCGTTAAAGAAGGCGGCAACTCGGTTGCCATGTTTGCGATCCTCGCGATCCTCGTCATCGTGGGAGCGGCGCTATTTATGTGGCAGCCGTGGAACGCAAGCGGTAGCACGACCAAGGTTATCGTCCAGCCGGGAACGCAAAGTGGGGCGAGTTCGGGCTCGGGCGGCGGGACGACCTCAGGAAGCTCTTCGGGCGGCAGTTCGAGCGGTTCGAGTTCGGGTAGCAGCCACTAGCGAGCGGATTCCGGTACGGCGGGTATAGCCGTCGTACCGTGAGCACAAAAGGTCCGGATGGCGCCCTTGCGACGTATGCAAAAAAGCGCAATTTCTCGAAAACCCCAGAGCCAAGCGGCGCCGGCCCCGTAAAGGCGCCGGCCGCGAAGCGCGCCCGCTTCGTCGTGCAGATGCACCGCGCGTCGCGGCTCCACTACGACTTTCGCCTCGAGGCGGACGGCGTGCTCAAATCGTGGGCCATTCCGAAAGGGCCTTCGTTCGACACGCACGAGAAGCGGCTCGCGATGGCCGTCGAGGACCATCCGCTCGATTACCGGGATTTCGAGGGAATTATTCCCGCGGGTAATTACGGTGCGGGCGAAGTGATCGTTTGGGATCGCGGCACCTACCGTCTCATCGAAGGCACGAGCACGACCGAGCAAATTGCGAAGGGCTCCGTAAAGATCGAAATGTTCGGCAAGAAGCTGCACGGCTCGTTCGCACTCGTGCACATCAAAGGTCGCGGCGGTGAAGAGAACGCGTGGCTGCTCGTCAAGGAGCGGGACGACGCGGTCGATCCGGCGTGGCGTATCGAAGATCATGCCGCCTCCGTCAAGACCGGCAAGACGCTCGCTGATTACGCTCACGACCCGAAGGCGCCGCATTGGGACTCGTCGCGTCCCGCGGCTCCGGCGATTCGCAGACGCGCTGCCCGCAAAATCGAACCGTTACCCGAGATCGCGTCTCCGATGCTCGCGACGGCCGTCGATGCGCCGTTCGACGACGCGGAATTTGTCTTCGAATTAAAGTGGGACGGCTATCGCGCGCTTACGACGATCGACAAGGACGGCGTCGTATCGATCGCCTCGCGTAACGGCAACGACTTTACGAAGAAGTTTCCGGAGCTCTCGTCGCTTGCGGAGGCGTTTTCCGAGCGACCGGTTATCGTCGACGGCGAACTCGTGGTGCTCGACGCGCAGGGGCGGCCGTCTTTCGGTGCGTTGCAAGAACGTCTCGACCGCTTTGGACGAAGCGCTCCCGAGCGTGCGCCGGTCACCTTCGTCGTCTTCGATCTACTTTACGGCAACGGGCGAGATCTTCGCGACGAACCGCTCGCCGCGCGTAAAGCGGCACTCGAATCGATTCTGAGCGGCCAAGGCCCGGTGATGTACAGCAAGCACGTCGAGCGCGACGGTAAGGAACTGTACGCGCTCGCGCTGGAACGCGGGCTCGAAGGCATCGTTGCGAAGAAAGCTGCGTCGCCGTATCGGTCGCGCCGTTCGCGCGACTGGCTCAAGATTAAGATCATCTCTCGTCAAGAGTTCGTGATCGGCGGCTGGACCGAAGGCCGCGGCAGTCGCAAGCATTTCGGTGCCTTGCTCGTCGGCACGTATGAGGGCGAAGATTTCGTTTACGCCGGATCCGTCGGGACGGGCTTCGATGAAAAGAAACTCGTCGCGATTGCGAAGCAGCTTGCACCGCTCGAACGTAAAACGTCCGCTTTCGGTAAACCGCCGAAAACCGCGACGCGCGCACATTGGACCGCGCCCGAACTCGTAGCCGAAATTTCGTTTACGGAATGGACGCGTGACGGGCAGTTGCGGCATCCCGTCTTCGTCGCATTGCGTACGGATAAAGCGCCGCGCGAAATCGCTCGCGAACGCCCCGAGACTTTGGCACAGAGTGGCGTGTGAGTACGCGTACCAAGGAAACGCTCGAACTCGGCGGCCATACGCTCTCGCTTTCTAATCGCGATAAAATCCTGTGGCCGCAGGACGGCTACACGAAAGGTGATCTCATCGCGTACTATCGCGTGGTCGCACCGTATTTGCTGCCGCACGTTGCGGATCGCCCGCTCACCCTGCAGCGCTATCCCGACGGCATCGACGGCCAATCATTTTTCGAAAAGAACGCTTCGAAGTTTCTGCCGGGCTGGGTACCGACGGTCGAGGTCAAGAGCGAGTTCGGACGCCACGGGAGCGTGCGATTTATTCTCTGCAACGATGAAGCGACGCTCGTATACGTCGCGAATCTCGCAGCGATCGTATTACACGTTTGGACGTCGACGGCAACGGCTCTCGACGTACCGGAATTCGTGTTCTTCGATCTCGATCCGCACGACGGCTGTACGCTCGCAACGCTCGCAAAGACCGGCCTTGCCTTACGCGACGCACTCTGCGAAATCGGCCTCGAAGCGCACGTAAAGAGCTCCGGGGGCTCCGGATTGCACGTGGTCATCCCGCTCGTGCCCGAGTATTCGTACGAGATTTGCAAAGGCT
>CAXTIY010000080.1:0-11074 GCA_964244215.1 uncultured bacterium | reverse complement strand
CTCGGCCGCGTAATCAACCGGCATGGGCGGCCTGTAAACCCGACAAAATTTCCTCGAGCCGGTAGCGGCGCGACCCTTTGAGCAGTATCAGGTCGCGGGGCAACAGATGCGCGCGCAACCAAGCCACGGCGTCCGCGTTGCTCGCGAACGTCACGATGGCGCTCGCTGCGAATCCCGCCTCGCCCGCGCCGCGCGCGAGGTCTTCGGCAAAGTCGCCGCCGACGAGCAGCGCCGTAAGGCCCGCTCCGGCGGCTGCCGCGCCGACGCGCTCGTGCATGGCGGCTGAGTCCGGCCCGAGTTCGGCCATACTGCCGAGTACCGCGATGCGACGGCCGGCGGCTTCCCAGCCGAACGATGCGAGCGTGGCCAGGGTGCCGCTCATCGACGCATTGTAGGCGTCGTAGATCGCTTCGAAATCGCCGAGCTTCACGCGTTCGTAACGGCCGGGCGGCAGCGCGAGGTTCGCGAGGCCGTGCGCGATATCGGCCGGAGCCACGTAGAGTGCGAAGGCGGCGGCTGCCGCCGCGACGGCGTTGCGCCGATTGTGCTCGCCCGCAATCCCGACGTGCGTCGTAAAGGATGCGACGCCTTCGGGCGTGCGGATCTCGAGCCGTTCGCGGCCGATCAGCCGCACGAGCACGTCGCTATCGCGTAACGCCACGTCGTCGCCTTCGCCTTCGAGCGCGGCCCAGACGATCACGCTCGAGAGGCCGGGCGCTCGCTCGCGCGAGACGGCGTCCACGACGCTAAGCACGGCACGCGCACCCGTCGCGAAGATGCCCCACTTCGTTTCCGCCAAACGCGCGTGCGAGCCCATGATTTCGAGATGCGCGTCCCCGACATTGGTGAGAACCGCGACGTGTGGCTGCGCTGCCGTCGCGAGCGGCTCGATTTCTCCGTAATGCCGCGCTCCGAATTCGACGACGGCGAACGCGGCATCGGGCGGCAGCGAGAGCAACAGCTTCGCAACGCCGATCTCGTTATTTTCATTGGCCACCGTGGCCGCGACGCGGCCGGGCGCGACGACCTCGAGCAATTGCGCGAGAAACGCTTTGGTCGTCGTCTTGCCCGTGCTCCCGGTGACGGCCGCGACCTGCGCGTCCGATTGCCGGAGCGCCACGCCGCCGAGAGCGAGGTAGGCGCGGGTCGTATCCGCGACCGCGAGCGCCGCGGCTCCCGCAGGCACGCGCCCTTCTTCGGAGACGATCAGCGCCGCCGCCCCTGCCGCCAGGGCCGTCTCGAGATAATCGTGTCCGTCGTAGCGCTCGCCGCGCAGTGCGACGAAAACGTCGCCGCGCTGCAGCGTCCGTGTGTCCGTCGACACGCCGAACCTCTGGGGAAACGGGCCTCCGAGCGCGCGCACGTCGAGCGCTTCGAGCCCCGCAAGTGCCCGGGCGAAAGCGACGTTCACTTGTGCGCCCGCTCGCGCTCGGCGAGCGCCGCGCGCACGACTTCGCGATCGTCGAAATGCGTTACCGCGTCGCGCGCGATCTGATAGGTTTCGTGGCCTTTACCCGCGACCACGATCACGTCGCCGGCGGACGCCGCGGCGATCGCCCGCCGGATGGCGCGGCCGCGATCGAGATCGATTTCCGGCGCTCGGCCGGGTCCGGCGCCCGCGGCGATCTGCGCCGCGATCGCCGCAGGATCTTCGCGGCGCGGATTGTCGCTCGTCACGAGCACGTGATCTGCAAGCCGGCTTGCGATGCGTCCCATCTCGGGACGTTTCCCAGGATCCCGATCGCCGCCACAACCGAAGACGACGCGCAAGCGGCCACGCGCGCCTTCCCGAGCCGCTTCGAGCACCGCGCGCAAGGCGTCGGGCGTGTGCGCGTAATCGACGAACACGTCGATACCGTCGCGCGAGAAATGCTCCATGCGACCGGCGACGGGCTCGAACTCGCGCAAGCTCGCCGCGCTCGTCGCGTCGTCGACGCCGAAACTCCGCGCGGCTCCGATCGCGGCGAGCGCGTTCGAGACGTTGAACCCTCCGGAGAGCCGCAGCCCGAAGCGCGTTCCGTCGAGTGCGAAAGCGATACCGCTCGCGCTCGGCACGAGATCCGTCGCGCGAATGTCCGCGTCTGCCGCGAAGCCGTACGTGCGCGCCGGCAAACCCGCGCCGGCAAATTCGAGCGCCCAGCGGCGCCCGAGCGGATCGTCGATATTGAAAAGCGCAGCGCGCGCGCGTTCGAAGAGGGTGCGCTTCGCCGCGGCGTACGCTTCGAAGGTGCCGTGAAAATCGATATGATCGCGCGTTACGTTTGTGAGTATGCCGAGCGCCACGTCGACATCGGCGACGCGCTCGGCTGCCAGCGCGTGCGAACTAATTTCCATCGCGACCGCGCGCGCACCGTCGTCGCGCATCGCGGCGAGCGTCGCCTGCAACTCGAGCGCGAGTGGCGTCGTGTTTTGCAACGGAACGACATCGCTCCCGAAGCGTGCGCCGAGCGTACCGATGAGCCCGGTCGGGATGCCCGCGTGCTCGAGGATCGCCGCTATCATGTGAATCGTCGTCGTCTTGCCGTTGGTGCCCGTCACGCCGACGACGCCGAGGGCCGCCGAGGGACGCGCGAAGAAGGCCGCCGCCAGACGCGAGAGCGCGCGCCGCGTATCGGGCACGATCACGACCGTCGCGGTCGCCGGCAGCGTCACCGAGCTCGCGTAGGCCGTATCGACCACCACGGCGCTCGCACCGGCAGCGAGCGCCGCGGCAACGAAGGCGTGCCCGTCGTAGCGCTCGCCGCGCAAGGCGACGAACATGGTGCCGGGTCGCACGGCACGCGAGTCGTGTGCGAGCGCGAGCACCGTGGGCTCCCCATCGCCGCACACGCGCGCTTCGTCCAACACCGCGACGAGCGGAGCGAGAGCGAAGGTGCGAGGCGGCGAGGCGGTCATACCCTTCGCTTCGACGTCAGGGCCCGGCGAACTATACGATTCGGAGTATTGGGAAGCGCGCGAAGTGGAGACAGGGGCTCCGCAGGCAGCACGCCCGCGTGCATCATCGCCATCTTCGCGATGCTCGCGAACGCAGGTGCCGCGACCACGCCGCCATAGATCGACCCACGCGGCTTCGCGATCTTCACGAGTATGACGAAGCGCGGTTTCTCCGCCGGAATGAGTCCGATGAAGGAAGCGACGTAAGCACCGGACACGTACACGCCGTTCTCGGCAATTTGCGCCGTCCCCGTTTTTCCCGCCGTCGTGTAGCCGGTCACTTCGGCCGCACCTTTGCCCGTGCCGCGCACCACGACCGAACGCAAGAATTTCCGTAGCGTCGCGGCCGTCTTCTGCGAAATGACCCGTCGCTCGATTTCGCGCTGATACCGGTACGCAACGTGGCCGTCCGGATCGACGATATCGGCGAGGATGCGCGGTCGCAACAAGAGTCCGCCGTTTGCGATCGCGCAGTACGCGCGCGCCATTGCGAGCGGCGTCGTCGCGATGCCTTGTCCGAAGGCGATGGTCGGTAACGACGTCGCGCTCCAATCGGGGAGCGCCGGCACGATGCCCGGATTTTCACCGGGTAAGCCGACGAGCGTCGGATCGCCGAATCCGAAGCGCCGCACGCCTTCGTACATCGTTCGTTTGCCGATACGCAGACCGACTTCGGCCGCGCCGACGTTATGCGAATACGTGATGATGTCTTCGAGATCTTCGGCACCGCCGCCGCCCGCGAGAAACCCGTCTTCGGCATTGTGGATCGTGCGACCGCCGACTTCGAGCGAATCGCGTGCGGCGAACTGATCGCGCGTCGTTACCTTACCGCTCTCGAGCGCCGTCGCGGCCGTGACTAACTTAAACGTAGAACCCGGTTCGTAGGCGTCGGCGACGGCGCGATCGCGGCGCATCTCGGGCGCGTACCCTTCGTAATTACGTAAATCGTAATCCGGGGCGTTGGCGAGCGCGAGAACTTCGCCCGTCATCGGATCCATCACGATCGCGCTGCCGCTCTCCGCATGCCACTTCGCAACCGCGTCCCGCAAGACGCGCTCCGTGTTGTATTGCAGATACGAGTCGAGCGTGAGCACGAGCGAGTGCCCCGCTTTCGCCGCCACGACCACGCGCGGTTGCGCGAACGGAATCGCGCGCCCGAACTCGTCCGCTTCGAGCACCATGCGCCCGGGCGAACCGCGTAAAAGCGAATCGAACGCGTACTCGACGCCGTCGAGTCCGTTCTCGTCGAAGCCCGTAAAGCCGAGCACGGTCGATGCGAGCCTGCCCGAAGGCACGAAACGCACGCCCGTTTGTTCGGGCACGATGCTGATGCCCGGTAACGCGCGCTTGGTAATCGCATCGGCGCGATCGCGCGATATCTTATGATCGATCAGCACGTAAGCCGACGGCTCGTGCAGCCGTGCTTCGATGCCCGCGGCGTTTTGGTCGCCGAGCATGGGCGCGAGGCTGCGCGCCGTTCGCGCGGCGCCCGCTATATCGCTCGTCGTCGCGTAAACGCTTTGCGAGGGCAACGAGCGTACGAGCGGCGCGCCTTCGCGGTCGTAGATCGTGCCGCGCACGGCGGCGAAATCGATCGTGGTTAGACGTTGCTCGTACGCGCGATTGGCGAGCATCTTCCCGTCGCGCACTTGGACGGCGAAGAAGCGTGCCGCGACGACGATTGCGAGCGTGAAGAAAACGTAGAAGACGATCTTGGCCCGCCGCGAGCTCGCGCGTACGGCGGCCACGGCCGGGCGGCGCGCCCGCGCGATCATTTCAGCCAGGTGAGGAAGGCGAGGCCGCGCTCTACCTGCGGGTGTTGCTCGGGCGGCACGGTGACCGCAATAAACGATTGCGATTCGCGCATGCCTAAACGCCGGGCGAGCGCGTCGAGTCGCTCCCGCGATTCGAGCCGCGCGATGCGGTCGTCCAAGCGTGAGGTCGCATCGACGAGTTGCGCTTTCTCACGAGCCGCTTTCGTAAGCCCGTAATTCATACGCGTGACGTTCGCCATGAGACCGAGGTAGATGACGACGGCGAGCGTCACCACGAAGACGGTCGAGAATAAGCGCGTAAAGCCCGCGTTACGCAGTTGCCGCGTGCGCGCTCGCCGTCGCGAAACCGCGCCGCGGCCGGCGCGCGTGCCCGTCCTCGGCCGCTCGTCCGGCGTATCGAACGGATAGGGGCGTTCCAGAGGACTTGCGGTCACGGAAGGCGCTCCGCGACGCGGAGCTTGGCGCTGCGCGATCGCGGATTGCGCGCAAGCTCCTCGTCGCCGGGGAGAAGTGGCTTTTTCGTCACGACGCGTAACTGCGGCGATTCACGGAACCGCAGCTTGACGATGCGATCTTCGAGCGAGTGAAAGCTGATCACGGCGATTCTGCCGCCGGCCCGGGTCTTTGCGATCGCAGCATCGAGGCCGCGTTCGAGCGAACCGAGTTCGTCGTTCACCGCGATACGCAAGGCTTGGAACGTGCGCGTGGCGGGATGAACGCGTTCGCGCTTCCCGCGCACGTGAACGACGCCCGCGACCATCCGCGCGAGTTCGAGCGTGCGCTCGGGTAAGCGGCCGTTTTCGCGGGCGGCCACGATGGCGCGCGCGATGCGTCGCGAGGCGCGTTCGTCGCCGTAGGCAAAGATGATGTCGGCCAGTTCGCTTTCGCTGGAGCGTGCGAGCAGATCGTACGCCGTCGGACCGTCGCCCGAGTTCATGCGCATGTCGAGCGGTCCGTCTCGCAAGAGCGAGAAGCCGCGTTCCGCGCGATCGAATTGCATCGACGAGACGCCAAGGTCGAACAACACGCCGTCGACTTCCGCCGTGCCGAGGTCCTCGAGCGCGAGCGCGAGTTCGGCGAAGTTACGCTGCACGAGCGTGACGGAGGCGGCGATGTCCGCCGGAAGCCGCGCGCCCGGATCGCGGTCGAAGGCGATGACGCGCGCGCCGCGTTCGACGAGCGCCCGCGTGTGGCCGCCGGCGCCGTAGGTCGCATCGACGATAACCGCACCCGCACGGATGTCGAGGCCGTCGAGCGATTCTGCCAGGAGAACGGAGAGGTGTGGCTCGCTATGCGCTTCTCCATCGTTAATAGAGGCCGAGCTCCGTCATAAATGCGCCCGCCTCGTCCGCCGATGGATTAAATGTGTCCATGCGCTCTTTCGCCCAGATTTCGACGCGCGTCAGCGAGCCGATCGAAACCGCCTCGCGTTCGAGGCCGGCATAAGCCCGCAGCGCGGGCGCGATCAGCAAGCGGCCCTGCGCGTCGCACGTCGCTTCTTCGGAATGCGCGAAGAGATGACGCACGAACTTACGGTATTGCGCGTCTTTCTGTGGCGCGGCTTCGAGTCGTTCGCAAACGCCTTCCCACGTAATAAGGGGATAGAGCGCGAGACACGGATCGGGCAGCGCGATCGTCACGATGAAGCCCGCTCCGAGACGTTCGCGAAAGCGCGCGGGAATAACGAGCCGGCCCTTATCATCAAGAGCGTGCTCCGACTTGCCCGTAAAACGCGGGATATCGCGAATCAGGGAACGATCTCCATTTCTCCCCATTCCTTACCACTTCGCTCCACTATAACCAAGGACAGGGACGCACGCAACGGGTCAACGGTAAGAAGTGACGGGCCAAGCGTTGCAAGGCCGCATCCGCTCATCGCCGAAGCCAAGCGGCGAACGTGAGAATTGTTGCCGCGCTGCTATTGCTCGGAGCGCTCTACGGCTGCGGCGCCGGGGGCTTCGTTCCGAATGGCCCGCACGCGATGGACGCATCTACGCTACGCAGACTCGTCGAAACGAGCGCGCGTACGAGCGGACTCAAAGTGAAGCTCGTAAACGCGATGATCGCGACCGAATCGCACGGCGATCCGAGCGCCATTAGCCGAGCAGGCGCGCAAGGATTGATGCAGCTCATGCCGGAGACCGCCGCCACGTACGGCGTCGCCAACGCCTTCGATCCGCAGCAAAACGTTTCGGGCGGCTGTCGCTACATGCACGATTTGCTCGTGCGCTATCATAAGAACGTCTCGCTCGCACTCGCCGCGTACAACGCAGGCCCCGGCACCGTCGACGCGGTGCACGGCATTCCGAAATTCCCGGAGACGCAGGCGTACGTCGCCCGCGTTACCGCCGCGCTCAACGCGGCTAACTAACCGTGGCGACCATGCGCGGCGTGCGCGCCGCCCCGTTCTTTCCGCGCTTTACGCCCCCGAAATTACCGCTGCTCGACGCGTATATCTTGCGCGAACTCGCGGCACCGTTCGCGTTTGCCTTCGGCGCGTATCTGATGTTCTGGTTCGTGAACATCTTTTTCTTGGCCGCGGATTACATCATCAACGCGCACGCGCCGGTGTTTCTCGTTTTACGCTTTCTCGTGTTCCGCATTCCGCAATCGACGCCGCTCGCATTTCCGTTCGCATGTCTCTTCGCATCGCTGCTCGGCTTCGGGCGGCTCGCGCAAGATAACGAGATCACGGCGCTGCGCACGGCGGGCGTGCCGTTTCTGCGTATTTCGAGAACGCCGCTTTTGCTCGGCGTGGCGATGTTCTTCACGTCGTATCTCATCAACGAGACGATCGCACCCAAAAGCATCGAACTCTCGACGCGCACGTTCTATCAGATCGTCTACCATACGGCGCAGCTGCCGATCGTGCCGCAGTTCTTCCGTAAGGACGATTCGACCGGCAACGTCTTCTACGTCGCGAACGTCGAGAACGACAAGCACACGATGGATAACGTGATGATTTTTCAAAATGCGGCCATGTCGCCGTTTCGCACGGTCATCAACGCGCAGAAGGCCACGGTCGACGGTCAACTCCTGCATCTGCAGGACGCGCGCGTGACCAAGTTCAAAGCGACGGGCGAAGTCGACGGCAGTACGATCGCCCGCGCCATGGACGTCGGCCTGCCCATCGGAGAGACGGTCGATCAGTTCATGAACACGACCACGAGCGATCCGTATTCGTCCAATTCGAAGCAACTCAAAGGACAGATTTCTGCGATGGAAGCAACGGGGCAAGGCGGCGCGGCGCTCGATACGCTCAAGCTCACGCTCGCGCAAAAACTCGCCATGCCGTTCGCCGCTTTCATCAGCGTCTTGATCGCGCTACCGATCGCATCACGCATCGGAACGCGCGGCCGCAGCCTCGGCAAAGGCATCGGCGTCGCACTCTCGATCCTCTTGCTCTTCGTTTATTATATTCTGATGTCGGCGTTCTTAGCGCTCGGCAAAAATGAAGCGCTCAACCCGTATCTCGCGGCATGGATGCCGAACATCATCATGGGCACCGCCGGCGCAGTGATGTTTTGGCGCGTCGAGCGTTAATCGTCTTTCGCCGATTGAAGCGCGCGTTCGCATACGCGGCGCTCTGGGCGGTCGCCCTCGATACCTGCGGCGCGTTTACGGTGGGGCCGGCCGGCGCCGAGGGTCTGGCACCCAAAGTCGATCCGGTCGTAGCCGGCCTCCTCGCTCACCACGCGACCGCATGCGGGGCGAAGCCGGGAACGGAACTCCCGGATCGATACCAGGACCCTCCCCCCGCCAAGTACGATCCGAACGCGACCGCCCTGATCATCGATACCGATACCGCCACCGGCCACTCGACCTTCGTCTCACTGCAAACGCCCCCGCCGAAGCCGTCCGTTAGTCGGACGCCCTCTTCTTTCGTATTCTCGAGCGACTCCGCCGAAGTCGCGCAGCAGCCGCTCCCCGCCCCATCGCAGCAAGGCGTAGGCGATATTCCGACCGCCGTTCCGTCGTATCCGAGCGAACGCGCCTCGCCTTCACCGAGCGCCTCGCCATCGCTCATTCCGATACCGCCGGTACCGGCGGGACCGGGTTCCTTGTTGCCCCCAACGCCGCGCGCGACGGGTGCAGCGACGCCGACTCCCGTGCCGCTGCCGACCGCATCGCCCTCCGCCGCGGCGAGCGGGCCCGTCTTTTTGGTGCGCCCGAGTGGAACGCCCGCGCCACTGGTGCCGGTCGGTTCGAGTCCCGCACCGGGAGCGAGCGCGTCGCCTGGGGCGAGCGCGTCGCCCGGTGCGAGCGCTTCGCCCGGTGCGAGATTGTCGCCCGCCGCCGTTTCTACGGCCGAAGCGACTCCGTTGCCGCCCGCGCCCACTGCTACGCCGACGCTCGGCCCCAATCAAATCGTCACGATCGCCGACCGCATCTCGGGTTCGAGCGAACCGCACGAGCCGACCGATCTTTACGGCAACGTGCACATCTTTTACGTCGAGGGTCAGATCGTCGGCGATACGGCGCATTACGACGGCGACCACACGATCGTGATGAGCGGCCACACCTATCTCGTCAACCGCGACGCCGACTCGATCTTGTACGCCGAGAAAATCTCGTTCGATACGCTGACGCGTAAGGCGACGCTGATCAACGGCTCCGGCGAATCGACCGAAGGCGTCGCGACGGGCAAGCTGCACTTTTCGGCAGACAGCCTTACGACCAACGCCCAGGGCGTCTCGCACGGAGAGCGCGCGTCGTTCACCACGTGCGAAAGTCCGCACGGCGGCTACCATATCGAAGCTCGCTCGATCGACGTCACACCCGGCGACCGCCTCGTGGCGCACAAGGCCGTGGTGTTCCTCGGGCCGACGGCAATCTTCTATCTGCCGCTGCTCGTCATTCCGCTACGCGAAGTAAACGATCCGCGGCGCCAAGCGAGCTTTATTCCGATCATCGGTTACGATCAGCTCGAAGGCTTCTACATCAAAGCTCGCATCGGCTTCGGAACCTCCAACACGTATTACGGATATTATCGCGTCGAGTATTACACGAAGCGCGGCCTCGGGCTCGGCTATACTGCCGTGGCGGGCTCGAAAGACGGGCGCCGCTATTTGACGGTCGATTCGTACACGATCGACGACCGGCTCGCGGGCGCCCGAGAAACCAACGTCGATTTGCAAGAGACCGAGAATTACAGCGCACGCTTGCGTTCGCAAGTCGGCGTGACCTATCAAGGTGATTACGGACCGAACCTGCAGTTGCCGGCGACGCTCAACGTGCAAGGTTCGCTGATCCACCAAGGCAACGCGAGCACCGAGAACCTGACGTTCTCCCGCTTCACCCAGGGCGATCTTTCGAACAATCTCAATCTTGGATTCGTCGATTCGATCAATCTCAGTCAGCAGTTACAGCAGCAGATCAATCTCTCGTATTCGAGATTCGCAAGCCCGCTCTCTTCGACCGATACGTTTCACATCAACACGGATACGCATCTGTTCTCGAAGTTCGCCGACTACAACCTGACGTACGATAAGACGGATTACTCTTCCAACCCCTTCGGTTACGATCGGCTACCGGAGCTTGCGATATTACCGCACCTCACGTACGGCGGCTTCAAATTCGGACCGCAGATTCAACTAACCGCCGGTATCTATACGGAACCGCAGAACCATTTCTCCACCGAACGCGCCCAAGCACAGATCAACGAAGCCGTCTATTTCAAAGTGCTCGGCAACAGCGACTTCACGGCGAACTACAATCTGACCCAAGACTATTACGGCACGGGCGATCTCAAAGCGTACGATCAGCAAAACGCCGCGCTCACGACGCCGATCGCGAATCATATCGTCAACGCCATTACCTATAACGAGCAGCATCCCATCGGCCCGCCCGACGTGCCGTTCCAATTGCTCGACCGCCTCTCCGACGGCAACAAATCGGCGCAGGACGTCATCCGGTTTTTCAACCAAGATTACTATTCGTTTTCGCTCGCTGCCGGTACGAATTTTAATCGCATGGCGCAGCCGGTCAACTATCAGTTCAACTGGCGCCCGTCGCCACGCTCGTACGTCACGGTCGGCGGCTACTTCGGCCCGGGTCCCGGTAACGGTTTCGGCCTGACCAACGTCCAGGCGATCACCCCGTTCGGCCGGGACACGACGCTCGAATTCACGACGAACATCGATTGGAAGAATAAGGGCGCCCTCGAAGATAAGAACATCTACCTGACGCGCACGATCAACAACTGTTACAACTTACAGTTCGCCTACAACCAAGATCTCAAAACGTTTAATTTCAATATCGTCATCCTCGCGTTCCCCGGCCAGTCCGCGGGCTTTGGAATCGGTGGAAACTCGAATACGACGGGCGTCCTGCCGCAAAGCTTTGCATATCCATAGGCGCATCAT
>CAXTIY010000079.1:0-11338 GCA_964244215.1 uncultured bacterium | reverse complement strand
CTCGCAAAATCGCGCGGGGGCGACTCCTCACGAATACGCGCGAGGGAACGAATGCACCGCGAAGCGTTGCGATAGTACGCACGCCGGGAAACGCTCCTTTGGGCGAATGGAATGAGGCCCGGAAACCCCTTTGTTCTTTTGCTGCGCGTTGGAGGCACGTCGCAACAGAAACGCTTCTAGGACTCGCTTCGCCGCGCTGCCAACCTAATGCGGCGCCGAACTACGGGCACGTCAAGGAGAGCGAAAAGAGATGGCAACCGATCTACGCGATTACCTCATGCTGCCCTATGCAGAGCTCGAAGATCTGAATTTGGAAGCGAAGGAAGAACGCAGAAGCCGGGTTCCGATGCACAAGCTTCAGGAGAAGCGACTTAAGTACCTGACCGACACCAAGGGTATTAAAGCCGTGACCGTGTGCTTCAGCGACCTCGAAGGCCGGCTGCACATGCTCGACTACGATAAGAAGTTTCTGGTCAAGTCGAGCGACAACCTCACCTTCGACGGCTCCTCGATTCGCGGCTTCACGTTGCAAAAAGAGAGCGATCTCCGCCTCTTCATCGACTGGGGCGCGTTCTATTGGGCTCCGGCCGACGTCTTCGGCTCCGGTAAAGTGCTCGTGTTCGGAACGGTCGTCGATAAGGACGGCTCGCCGTTCGCGGCCGACATCCGTGGCGTGCTCGCGAATTATTCTACGGGCTTTTTCGAGCGTGAGGGCTACCAGCTCAACGCCGCAAACGAGATCGAGGGATTCGTTTTCGCGGGCGTCGATGCGGAGCAGCACTTCCACGAAGAAAAGTCGTTCGAATACGTCAATACCGGCGGCTACTATCACTCACTGCCGGGCGATCCGCTGCGCACGTTTATCGATACGGTTGCCGAAGTGCAGCGCGCGATGGGCTTCGAAAATGAAAAAGATCATCCCGAAGTTGCCCCGTCGCAGTTCGAAATCAATTACACGTACGGCGAAGCGACGGCTGCCGCCGATACGATTCAGTTGTACAAGTTGATCTGCCGTCAGGTCGCGACGAACATGGGCCTCTCCGCAAGCTTCCTGCCCAAACCCGTGGTCGGCGTTAACGGCAGCGGCATGCACACCAATGTCTCCGTTACGAAAAACGGCGAGAACATATTTTGGGAAAAGGGCGGCGAAGAAAACCTCAGCAAATTCGGCTGGGATTTCGTCGATCGGATTCTGACGCGCGGCAGCGACACGTGCCTCGTGTTCAATGCGAGCGTCAACGCGTATCGCCGTCTCGATCCGCACTTCGAAGCGCCGAACCAGATTAAGGCCTCGGCCGTCGATCGCGGATCGATGATTCGCATTCCCATCGGAAACGCCAAGAGCGCGCGCGTCGAGGTTCGCTCGGTCGGTCCCGATGCCAATCCCTACATGACGCTATTGACCGTTTTTAAGACGGGCCTCGAAGGCAGCATCAGCGACATGCCGAATTTGCGTCAGGCCAATCGTTATCTTCCGGATAACATCTACGACGCTCTGAGCGACTTCAAGAACTCGGAGTGGACGACGACGCTCTTCGGTGAAGATGTAAAATCGCGGTACGCCGAGCTCAAACAGGCGAGCGCCGATCGCTGCCCGCGCCTACTCGGAACGTTCGTCAAGCCTGAAGAAGTTCAGTACCATCACGAAGTCTACAACCAGTATCTTTGGAATCTGTTCTAGGGTCGATACGGGTCGTCTCTAAAATCTCGTAAGCAAGATACGGCGTCGTCTCGGTTGGAGGCGACGCCTCTTTTTTTCGAACGTTCGAAGATCCGGGCGGGCGGGCGGTTTACGAGTGAACGAAACCGAAGCCGCATCTAGCGGTAGCAGAGAGCGTACCTGAGTTCGCTAAACGGAGGCTTCGATGAATTGTCCTACGTGTCAGGCACCGCTTTTGCCCGGTGCTCGTTTCTGCGCTTCGTGCGGAGCGCCCGCGGCGCAGGCGACGCAAGTCGGTTCGTATTCCGAACCCGTTCCGGAGTCCGATAATCCCAAAGAGCCGATTCGTCTCGGCGATATGACGATCGTGGTCGAGGGCGAACTCGTCCCCGTCATCGACGTGGAACTCGGCAGCCAGCAGACCATCTATTTCGAGCATCACACACTGCTCTGGAAACAGCCGAACGTCACGCTCGGCTTTATGGGTTTGCAAAACGCGGCGAAGCGCATCTTCTCCGGCTTGCAGATCTTTATCTCGACGGCGCGCGGACCCGGCAACATCGCGTTCTCGCGGGAGGCGCCGGGGCAGGTCGTCGCTTTACGCTTGCGCCCCGGGCAATCGGTCGACGTTCGCGAGCATCAGTTCTTACTCGCCACGAGCAACGTCGATTATAACTTCTTCTGGCAAACCGGCATCGCGAACGTCCTGTTTTCACGCTCGGGCCTCTTCATCGACCGGTTCGTCGCCAAAGGGGGCGAAGGCGTCGTGTTGCTACACGGCTACGGCAACGTCTTCGAAAAAACGCTGCAGCCGGGCGAGATGCTCGATGTAGAACCCGGTGCTTGGCTGTGGAAAGATTCGCAAGTACGCATGGACACCGTCTCCGTTCTCTCGAGCCAAGGTGGCGGCGGTCTGCTCGGGGCGCTCGGTGCGTTCGTCGGCGGAGCGGCCCTGCAGTTGAATCGGTTCTACGGCCCCGGTCGCGTCGGCTTGCAATCGATGACGTATCACGAACCCGCCGTAGAAGGTGCGCAACAAGCGGGCGGTACGAGCAATATCGGCAACGCACTGGGGTCGCTATTCAACAATCGTCAGTAACGCGGTAAGCCGAGCTTGATGCTCGCCTTCTTCTCGCTCGTCGCGGCGACGATGCTGGCCGCGGCGAGCGCGCATGCAACGCCCGCTCCGGCTTTAGGACGTTGCCTCGACTCGTTTCTTCGCGTCGGGCAACCCATCGCGCGCCCGCTCGACGTCGCCCAGCGTAAAGTGAGCAACGCGAAGCCCGATTACGTAATCCGTACGGACATACTGATCGCTCCGAAGCTCGAGAACACGCCGATGGTCGGCTTCCTCTACATAACGCACGAGCGCAGCGCTTTCTTCAGTACGCGCCAACGCGCCAACATCGATCCTTCCGTTCATCAGATCGTGCGCGAGATCTACGCGGCTTCGACTGTGGCAACGGCGGCCGAATTGCAGGCGCTGCTCGACCACCAGAACGGCAACGCGATCGTCTACTTGCCGCGCGCGCTCAAGCTCTTACGAAGCCTCGATCTCAAAGCCGCGCCCTGCGCCGTGCTCGCGAAAGGCGCGAAAGTCCCCTAACGGTGCGTTGCGGCTTGCAACCGCACCTCATTTCGCCCGCAAGTTTGCCTACTGTAACGTTCTTAAGCTTTCAAACGCTTGTTCGTTTGCCCTTAGTCATTCGGCCGCAGGCGGTACAGCATTCGAGCCGCATCTCGCATAAGCGGATGCCCTCGCATCGGCGTGGCCGCCGGAAGATGTCGTGCGGTACGCTCATCGAGCGGGACCGCCACGAAGCGATAGTCGAAGGCGAGCGTGGAGTGCCCGCCATTATTTTCGTGCACGGAAAATCCGCTGCGCGTATTGGTCGTATAAAGGCCGTTCGAGTTTCCGTGCGGCGTGATGAAGACCTCAAACGTGCCGGTATCGATGGCCGACGCGAAGGTCGGATCGAGCGCTACGGTGGCGACACCGTTTCGGAGGTTGCTCTCCCCAATATCCTCGAGCGTGGGCGACGCAGTTCGCGCCGCGTACGACACGACGTCGCGACCCGTCGTCTTCGTAACGGCGGTGATACTTGCGTTGGCCGTCAACGAGCCATAGATCGTCTCGTTGCCAAAATTATCTAACAGGAAAACCGGCACCTTAGAAATGTAGTCGCCGGCATTGAAGGTGCCATACGCTTCGATCAGGTTACCGGGCGGGTTGTGGTCGGTCAGGGGGTCATAATTTACGGACAAGCTGAGCGTCGTAATGTTGCCGCTGAAGAGGGCACCATATTCTCCGTTCCCGGATACACCGGTCCCGGATTGCCCAACTCCGACCCCGGCTACGCCGGTCGCGCCCTGGCCTTGCACGCCGCTTCCCTGCACGCTCGTGCCGAGAACACCGCTGTTGCCACCTCCTCTGCCGGCGTCGATGCCATACACGCCAGCCTTGCCGAGGCCGGCGCTGCCGGGGGCGCCGCTAGCATCGAGGGTCGAATACGTATATCCGACGACTCCGAAGTCATTGTGGGAACGCCCGTCGACACCGTGACTCGACGTCGATACGCCGTACACGCCGACATTTTTTTGTGAAACGCCTTCGACCGCAACGCCGGTTCCCACGTTGTTTCCGAACAAACAGGCAGCGACCGAGTTACACGCCGTCGCCGATGCGGTGGCTTCGGTGAATTGCAATAAAGCTATTGTGATAACTGCGACGCGTAAGCGCATAAGAACTCCGATTCGTAATAAAGAAGGGTAGTGAGCGGCACGAGGTGATATTGGGTTCGAACCGGGATGCCAGGTTACTTTCCATCGGGTGCAGGCTCGTGGAAAAAGGCACGGACCGGTTATCTTTATTCATCGCATGACGCAACTACAAAGCAACGGGTAAAGGTATCGGTTACTTAAGGTGACGGTAAGCCGACCGGGGCCCCGCGTCGCGCGCGATCATGCACTCTGCATGCTGCAGTGAAAGTTGAAGCGCGCGGCATCCGCCATGCCAACAGACAGCCGCCTCGACAGGAAGCGGTCCGGTGTTGCCGGGACAGGATTTGATCCCGCCATCGGCACACCGCTCGCCGGCAGCTTTCTCTCAACGTAATTACGTCGCCATCAACGGCCGTGGCGCAGGCTCCGAGCGGGATCCGCTACGAAACGTAGCTGACGTTGACGCTGAACCCGGCCGCCTCGGCGCGTGCGACGACCGAAAGGACGTTCTCGATTTCGTCGTCGATGCTGGAGATATCGCGCGCCGTTATGCCGACCGGCGCCGCATTTTCCCAAAGGAGCCGGCGGGCCGTTTCGAGCGCCATGCGCAAGCGCTCCGGCGTCGCTTCGAGCACGGGCCAATCTTCGTACGACGAGGCGGGCACGACACGCCAACCGTTGCCGGAATACTCGTCTTCATCGACATACGCGTTTGGAATCGCCCCGAGCACGTCGATCGCATCGCGATCGGCCGGTCGCAGCACGAGCCCGACGTCACCGAGCCGCACGACGTAGCGAAAGAACGCGGTGCCCCCGACGCTGTACGTACCGGCGGGAGAGCCTACGTTCACGTGCACCATTCTAGGTAAAAAGTTCGAGTGCCACGAGCGACTACCTCTCCACGACCTCCGTGATCCCGTCAACGGCTATCACAATCTGCCGCTCCGGATCCCCGTCGAGCATGAATTCGATCATCACGGAGTTCTCGCTTAGGAATTCGGGGACGACCGAACCGGCGTACGTGCCGTCGGCCGTCGTGAGGGTGACGGGTCGCCTGCCGACCGCCCGTAGTGCTGCAATCGTAACTGCCATCAGGAGCCGGTCGGGCTCGGCCCGACGCCGATCTCGAAGGGCACGCCGAGTTCGGCCGCAAGCTTCTCGAGCGCGTGCCAAACCTTCACGTGCACGGGAACGCCGCCCGCGCGATTGGCCACGGTCTTCTCATGTTCGATCTCCCCGGCGACGTAGATGCGCGGTTCGCCCGGCGTCTTCTCCGAATCTTTAAAAGCACGCAGTTCCTTATCCATATCTGCCTTGAAGGCCGCGACGTCGCGAAAAGCGTTGATATCGATCGCTCCGAAAAAGTGTGAGATCTTTCCGCGCTCCGTGGCGGTCGTAATGGGCAAATCGTTGCCGAACGCGCCGCCCGATAGAACGCCGCACATAATGTCGCACAGCAATCCGAGCCCGTAGCCCTTATGTCCGCCGTTATCGACGCCGAAGCCGCCGAGCGGCAGGAGCGATCCCGCGAGCGCCTCGACCGCGCTTAGGGTCTCGCGGACGTTCTGCTCGATCGCCCAACCGGGATCGAGCGCTTTTTCCTTGCGTTCGTGAACTTCGAGTTTACCGCGCGTTACCGTCGTCGTCGCGAAGTCCAGGACGAACGGCGGTTCGTTCCCGGCGGGAACCGCGTACGCCCAGGGATTGGTTCCGAGCATGAGCGACTTGCCGTACGTCGGTGCGCCGTAGCGCGCGGAATTTGTAGACGCGATGCCGATCGAATCGCGTTCGAGTGCGAGCATCGCGTAGTAACCCGCGATACCGTAGTGGTTCGAATTGCGTACGACTCCGAAGGCCACGCCCGCCGTCCTCGCTTTATCGATCACGCTCTGCATCGCACGGGTCGAAACCGGCTGCCCGAGGCCGTTACCCGCATCGAGCACGAGCGTGGTCGGCGTTTCCCGCACGACCGTCACGCTCGGATTCGGATCGATGTCGCCCGCGCGAATGCGGCTCACGTAGAACGAGTCGAGCCGGGCCGTCCCGTGCGATTCGACGCCGCGCAAGTCGGCGGCTACGAGTACCTCCGCGACGATATCGGCATCGGTTCGCGAGACGCCGACCTTCGCCAAAACGTCGCTCACGAAACCCTTGAGTTTGAGTTCGGGCGAAAGCCTGTATTCGCTCGTCACGGACACGGCCACAGCGGCCTCCTTACGAGTGCGCGGGTGCGGCCGTCAGTGCTTCGACGGTCGCGCCCTTCGTCGAGATATTTAGATGAAAGACGTCGCTTTCGATTCCCTCGCGCGCGAAAGCATCACGCATCGCCACGCCGACCGCTTCCCCGTCGTCGCCGACGAGTGCGATGACGCTCGGCCCGGCGCCCGAAAGCGCGATCGCGTACAAACCCGGCTGTGAGAAACGCAGCATTTCGTCGAACCCGGGCACGAGCGGCGCGCGATACGGTTGATGGATGCGGTCGCCCGTCGCGACCCGAAGCGCCGCGAGATCCCCCGTCGCGAGTGCCGCCGAGAGCAGCGCCGCCCGCTGGAGGTTGAAGACGACGTCACGCCGCTCGTAGGTCGCGGGCAAAAGCGCGCGCGCAGCAGCCGTCGGCAAGACGATACGTGGCGTCACGACCACGGCCGCGAGCCCAGCGGGCGGATCGAAGCGCAGGTAGGTCGGCCCTTCGCCTTCCGGCATCGCGGCCACGACGACGCCGCCGAGCAGTGCGGGCAGGGCGTTATCGGGATGGCCTTCGAGCTCGGCTGCGTGCCGCGCGAGTGCGCGTACAGAAGGCCGAACGGCGGCTAACTCCGCGCCGATCGTCAAGCCGAGGACCGCGCCCGCGGCGCTCGCGCCGAGCCCTTTGCCGAGCGGAATGGCGTTTTCGACGAGCACGGATACGCTCGGGCGCTCGGGGCCGAGCACGCGGTCCATCCCGCGTACGATCTCGTTTTCGAAACCGGCATTGGTCGGCACGTACGTGCCCGCTTTGAACGAGACGGAGAAGTGCAGCGCCGGCTGAACGGTCGCTCGGACCCAGAGATCGAGCGCTAGGCCGATCGCATCGAAACCCGGTCCGAGGTTGGCGGACGAGGCGGGCACCGATACGACGAAGGGACGGACGTCAGGCACGAACGGAGGTGACCTCGTCGATGAGTGCCCGTAGCGCCGCATCGCTGCCCGCCGGGCGGATGGCATTGGCGAACGGCGCGTGCGAAGTATGATAGGCGGCGGCGTATGCGCCGTCTTTGAGCACGTGGCCCGTCAGGACGAGCGCCACGTCGGCGTCGCGGGCGACGGTGCCCGCGGTGCGCAATTGCCGCAGCCCCGCAAGCGATGCGGCGGAAGCGGGCTCGCAGCCGATGCCGTCGCGCCCGATGACGGCGCGGGCGTCCGCAATCTCTTCGTCGGTTACGTCGATAACGGTACCGCCGCTCGCACGCACTTCGCCGAGCGCCTTGCGCCACGATGCGGGCGCGCCGATTTTGATCGCCGTCGCCGTCGTGTGCGCGCGAACCGGCCGCATGTCGCCGCCGTCGCGGAACAATCGGGCGAAGGGCGCCGCACCTTGCGCTTGTACGACCGCGAGACGCGGTAAACGCGGAATTAACTTTAGCGCCAGCGCTTCGCGAAAGCCCTTACCGAACGCGCTCGTATTGCCGAGATTACCGCCCGGGAGAACGACCCAATCCGGAACCTGCCAATCGCGCGCTTCGAGCAGCGCGAACGCGGCGCACTTCTGCCCTTCGATACGATACGGATTAACGCTATTGACGATCGCGACGCGGGCCGGATCGAGACTACGCACCACCTCGAGCGCGCGATCGAAATCGCCTTCGATCGCGGCCACCGTCGCGCCGTAATCGAGCGTCTGCGCCATCTTCGCTTCGCTCACGCCGACGGCCGGAACGAGCACGAGCGCCGTTATAGCGGCGCGCGCGGCATACGCGGCCATCGCGGCTGCGGTATTCCCGGTACTCGCGCACACCGCGACCCGGGCGTGCACGGATTTCGCATGCGATATCGCGACCGTCATGCCGGCGTCTTTGAACGACGCCGTCGGATTCATGCCGAGATGCAGATACGAGACGCGTGCGGCATCCGAATATTCCGCACCGCGCCGCGCTTCGTACACGGGCACGTCGTTTTCGCGCAACGTCACGACGTCCGCGAGCGGCACAGGCGGCAGCAATTCGCGAAAACGCCAGACGCCGCTGCGCTCGAGCGGATCGCTCGAACGACGGCGTTCCGAAAACGTCGCGCGCAGCGACGCGCCGTCGAAAGCCGACGCATCGAGTTCGAAGGCGAGCAGGCCGCCGCACGCGTCGCAAAAGAGACGCTCGCCCGCGGGCAGCGCCCCGCACTCGCTGCAGATCAGCCGCATCGCCGCCATTGCCTAGGGAACCCGCGTGATCGCCCCGTCGGCAGCCGACGAAACGAGAGCCGCGTATTTTGCGAAGACGCCGCTTGCGTAGTGCGGTGCCGGCGGCGTCCAGGCCGCGAGCCGCTTCGCGAGTTCCGGCGCCGTTACGCCCAAGTCGAGGCGGCGCGCTTCGATATCGATGCTGATCGTATCGCCGTCGCAGACGGCTGCGATCGGACCGCCGAGCGCCGCTTCCGGGGCGACGTGCCCGATCATGAGTCCGCGCGTTCCGCCCGAAAAACGGCCGTCCGTCACGAGCGCGACCGTCGGACCGAGCCCGGCGCCCACGATGGCACCCGTAATGCCGAGCATCTCGCGCATTCCGGGCCCGCCGCGCGGGCCTTCGTAACGGATAACGACGACGTCGCCCGCGACGATCTTGCCGCCTTCGATCGCGCGCATCGCTTCCTCTTCGCGTTCGAACACACGCGCGGGGCCCTGGTGGAACGGCCGTTCGTGGCCCGCCATCTTCACCACGGCGCCCTCGGGCGCGAGGTCGCCGCGCAAGATGACGATCCCGCCCGTCGGACTGAACGGCCGCTCGGCCGTCGCGATGACCGGCTGTCCCGGCGTTTCGACCGCGCTCGCGGTTTCCTCACCGAGCGTCCGTCCGGTTACGGTCGTGGTGCCCGCGTGTACGAGGTTCGCTTCGATCATGCGCTTCGCTATGAGCTGGATGCCACCCGCGCGATCGACGTCGAGTGCGACGTAGCGTCCGCCCGGCCGCAGGTCCGCGATGATCGGCGTGCGTTTGCTGATCGTATCGAAGTCGTCAATTTCGAGCGGTACGCCCGCTTCACGCGCGAGCGCGAGCAAATGCAACACGGCGTTGGTAGAACCGCCGGTGCCCGCGGCCGCGGCGATCGCGTTTTCGAAGGCTTCGCGCGTTAAGAGATCTTTAGGACGCACGCCGCGACGCAGCACGTCCATGATGAGAACGCCCGCTTCATAGCCCTTCTGCTCTTTGCGCGGATCGATCGCGCCCGGTGACGCGCTACCCACGGGCGAGAGTCCCATGAACTCCATGATCATCGCCATGGTGTTTGCGGTATACTGTCCGCCGCAGGCACCGGCGCCGGGGCATGCGTTGTCTTCGATACGTAGCAGCTCGGCGTCGCTGATCTTCCCCGCGGCGTTCGCGCCGATCGCTTCGAAGACGTCGACGATCGTCAGATCGCGTCCATCGAGTTTGCCGGGTGCGATCGAGCCACCGTAGAGAACGAGCGACGGCACGTTGAGGCGCACGAGCGCCATCGCGGCACCCGGCGTCGTCTTATCGCACGCGACGAGCGCGATCATCGCGTCGAACATGTGGCCGCGGCCGACGAGTTCGATCGAATCGGCAATCACTTCGCGGCTCACGAGCGAGGCCTTCATGCCTTCGGTGCCCATCGTGATGCCGTCGGAAATGGCGATCGTGTTGAATTCCATCGGCGTGCCGCCGGCGTCGCGCACGCCGCGCTTTACGTGGTCTGCGAGCGCCCGCAAGCCGTAATTGCACGGCATCGTCTCGACCCACGTATTCGCGATTCCGACGATCGGCTTACGCAAATCGGCATCGTCAAAGCCGATCGCTTTGAACATCGCGCGCGCGGCCGCACGGTCGCGTCCGTTCGTGATGACGGCACTGTTGGCTTTGACATCGTAACCCACGTGAGCGCGAACCTCCTGGCGAACCCGGCTGCGCGCGTCCGGTCGCGATGTATTAAAGGCGCCGCGCTTACGGCTGCGAGCCGTCGCGCTAAGGCTTACAAGCCGACGAGGCGAGCGTCGTCGGAGAGCGCCGCATCTAAATTCGGATAGACCGAGAAGACGTCGAGCAGACCCGTAATTCGCAGGAGCCGCAAAATCTGGCCCTCTTGTGCGACGAGGCGCACCGCGCCATGATGTTCGGCCGCGCGCTTATGCGCGCCGATCAGCGCTCCGAGCCCCGTCGAATCGAGAAATTCGAGTTGCGTCAGGTCGACGATCATCTCGTGATGGTCGCGATCGGCCGCTTCCATCAGCGCCGCGCGTAAGCTCGGAGACGTCGCGATGTCCAGAGTTCCGCTCAAGGCGAAAACGGCAACCGCGCCGTCGCGGGCATTGGAAAGATCGATGCTCAGCGTGTCTTGTGTCATGGCTTAACCCTCGTATTCGTGCCATTCGGAGATCGTCCCGTTCGAGAATTTGACGAAAGCGCAGCCGGTCCGCTCTCGCCACGTGCCGTCCTTGCCCAGGGTCGCGAAGCGGTAGCGCACGGCGGCTCGGTCGTCTTCGACGAGCGTATCGTCGACGTAGAACTCCCAGCGCGGCCCGTCGCGAAAGAATTTGGTAAAATGTTCGACGATCGCCGCACGTCCTACCAGCGGCGTGCCTCGAGCTTCCCGGTAAACGCCCTCGGGCGCGAAGTGCGCCCCCGAACGTAGCGCATCGCCCGTGCGCCACGCTGCGAAGAGCTGCTCGAGCATCTCTCGCGTCGTCATGCCGGAGCTTTGGCTGGGGTGGCTGGATTCGAACCAACGAATGCAGGATTCAAAGTCCCGTGC
>CAXTIY010000078.1:0-11619 GCA_964244215.1 uncultured bacterium | reverse complement strand
ATCGGCGCCGTTACGCAAGATGGGCGGCAACGTCGCGAGCGTTTCCACGTTATTTACGACGGTCGGTTCGCCGTACAATCCCTTGACCGCGGGAAACGGCGGCTTGAGCCGCGGTTCGCCGCGCCTGCCTTCAAGCGAATTGAGGAGCGCCGTCTCTTCGCCGCAGATGTAAGCACCGGCTCCGCGATGCACGGTGATCTCGACGCCGTAGGACGTACCGAATAAGTTTTGCCCGACGAAACCGGCGGCGCGTGCCTGCGCGACGGCATCGGTGAAGATCTGATAGCCGCGTTCGAACTCGCCGCGGATGTAGATGAACGCATGGCGCGAGCCAATCGCGTACGTGCCGATCAACATCCCCTCGAGCACTTGGTGGGGCGTCTCTTCGAGCAACATGTGGTCCTTGAACGTGCCGGGCTCGGCCTCGTCGCAATTGCAGACCATGTACCGCGGCCGGTCATTCTTCGGCAGAAAAGACCACTTGCGACCCGTCGGAAAGCCGGCGCCGCCGCGCCCGCGCAATCCGCTGTCGAGCGTAATCTGCGCGATGTTCTCCGGCTGCATTTCGGTTAGCGCGCGGCGCCACTGCTCGTAACCGCCACGCTCGCGATACACGTCGATATCGCGCAGATTTACTTCACCGATACCGTCGGTTAAAACCTTAACGACCGGCATGTTAGTGTTCGCTCGCGGTAGTCGGGGATGTGATGCGCTCGGCGCCGTCTTTGATGAGTCGCTCCTTCGTGGGGCGGACGTCGATCGGATAGGGGTCTTTTGCAAGCCGCTCGATCATACGCACGCCCGTCACGTCGCCGAGCCCCCCGGGGTCGTTCGGGCTCGCGACGCCTTGGGCGCCCGTCGATTTGCGGCCCGACTCTTGGCGGACGTGCCAATCGTGACCGGGTGCGGCCGATTGCGGAAGCGGTGCGACGTCGTACGTTCCGGCCCGCATCGCCTCGAGCATCGCGTCGACCTTTTCTTTCGTAAGGTCGTAAACGAATTGCAGGTTCACTTGCATGCACGGTGCGCGATCGCACGCTGCGAGGCACTCCGCTTCTTCGTACGAGAACGTGCCGTCGGCGGTCGTTTCGAGATGGCCGATGCCCAAGCGTTCGCGAAAGTGCGCCATAACTTCGCCCGCGCCGTTGATCAGACACGAGAGATTGCGGCACGGCTGCAACATGTATCGCCCGACCGGACGTCGATGGAAGAGCGTATAGAACGAAGCCGTCGACTCGACGACCGATAAGGGCTCGGCGATCCATTCGGCCGTCGCCGCCATGGCCTCGGGTGACACCCAGCCTTCGACGTTCTGAAACGCGTGTAGGATCGGCAACATCGCGCTACGTTGTTTGCCTTCGGGATAATGTCCGATCAAACGATGCGCTTCGGGCTCGACTTGCGCGAGTACCGCCGCAAAGTCGCGCACGGTCGCGGGCGCGGTCATCGATCGACCTCGCCGAAAACCGGATCGAGCGAACCGATCATCACGACGACGTCGGCGAGGAGATTGCCCGGGGCCATTGCTTTGAGCGCTTGCAAATTGTACATAGACGGCGGCCGCGTCCGTACGCGATACGGGCGGTTGTTGCCGTTGGAAACGACGTAATACGCAAGCTCGCCGCGCGGCGATTCGATCGCTTGGTAGATATCGCCCGGCGGAACGCGAAACGACTCGCTGACGATCTTGAAGTGATGGATGAGCGCTTCCATCGAAAGTGCGATCGTCTCTTTCGGCGGCTGCGCTATTTTGGGATTAGCGACCATGATCGGGCCCGGGGTACCCAGTTCTTCACGGACCTGCGCGATGATGCGCATCGATTCGTCCATCTCTTCGAGCCGCACGAGAAAGCGCGCGTATGCATCGCCTTCGGTACGCGTCGGCACGTTAAACTCGTACTTTTCGTAACCGCCGTACGGAAACGCCTTGCGCACGTCGTAAGCGATACCGCTGCCTCGCAGCGACGGGCCCGTTAGCCCCCAGCGAATCGCGTCTTCCGCCGTCACGACGCCGACGTCGATCATCCGGTCGCGCAGGATCGGATTATTCTGCAGGAGGGTGCGCAACTCGCGCATCCGCTGCGGAAACTTCTTGATAAACGCGTCGAGCTTTTCGAGGAAGCCGTGCGGTAGATCGCCGTTGAGGCCGCCGATGCGGAAATAGTTCGGGTGCATGCGCGCGCCGCCCGAGACTTCAATGAGGTCGAGAATATCCTCGCGCACGTCGAACGTGTAGAAGAACGTCGAGATAGCGCCGAGGTCGATGCCGCCCGTGCCGAGCCAAACGCAGTGCGAGGCGATGCGCGAGAGTTCGCAGAGCAGCACGCGAACCGATTGCGCGCGCTCCGGAATATCGTTCGTGATGCCGAGCAGCTGCTCGACCGCGAGCATGTAACACATCGCGTTCCCGAGCGGATTGAGGTAATCCATCCGCTCGATGACGGTGCCTGCCTGCGTCCAGAATAAGTTCTCGGCGGACTTTTCGATGCCGGTATGGAGATAGCCGATCTCCATCTCGGCCCGCTCGACCATCTCTCCCGCAACCTCGACCACGACTTGCAGCACGCCGTGCGTCGATGGATGTTGCGGTCCCATGGAAAGCGTCATCGTATTGCCGCTGCGAGAGACGACGTCCATCGACGGAAGCGGCGGAACGGGCATGCCGTCGCCCGTTCCGGGCGGCGCGATATCCAGGCTCATTCCTTCGCCTCCGGTACCACTTGACCGCGTGCGCGCGCGATCTGTTTTTGTAATGCGGCCGCGACTTTGCCCGACGGCGGCGTTCCCGCCGGAACGTTGCTCTTGAGCGCGAACGGGGGGCGCGGCGTCGCTTCGCGCGCGGGGCCGCGCAGCGGATAATCTTTACGTAGCGGATGACCTTCCCAATCGTGCGGCATTTGAATGCGACGCAAATCCGGATGGCCTGTAAAACCGACGCCGTAAAGATCGAAGATCTCGCGTTCCGCCCAATCGGCGTTCGGCCAGAGATCGACGATCGAGGGCATCGCGGGAGCCGCTTCGTCCGCTGCTCCAACCTGAGCGATTACGCGCACGCGGCGTGGCCGGCCGATCTCCGCAACCGTCGCCGCACGCGCCGGCAATGCGAGCAGATGATAGACGATATCGTAACGCGGCTCGCGACCGAGATAATCGACCGCACCGACGTCGAGCAAGAGCGAGCAGCCGGCGTCGCGCAGTTCGATCAGCTTAGCCCGCAATTCGTCCGGTGCGACGCGCACGATTTCCGCATCGTCGATGGGTTGACGAACCGCTGGCGGATCGAGGGCGAAACCCGCAATCGATGGTGTTTGGGAACTCGGCATGCTTTACGCCCGAACCAACAATCCGCCGCGGCCGCCTTGCCGGATCTGCTGCTGAATGAGGTTGAGCGCGTAAAGCAAGCCGTCGGGAGTGGGCGGACAGCCGGGCACGTACACGTCGACCGGAATGACCGTGTCGACACCTTGCACGATCGCGTAATTGTCGAAAACGCCGCCCGAACTCGCACAAGCGCCCATCGAAATGACCCACTTGGGATCTGCCATCTGATCGTAAAGACGCTTGATGATCGGCGCCATCTTTTGTGCGACGCGCCCCGAAACGATCATCAGATCCGCTTGCCTTGGCGACGCACGGAAAACTTCCGAACCGAAGCGCGCGATGTCGTAGGTCGCATTGGTGACGCTCATCATCTCGATCGCGCAACACGCGAGGCCCATCGTCAGCGGCCAGACGGACGAACTCTGCGCCCAGCGCGTGACGTCGTCGAGCTTGCCGAGCAAGAACTGCCCCGGCATTACCTCCATTGAAAGCCTCCCTTGCGCCACACGTACGCGTAACCAATGCCGAGCACGATTACGAAGGCGACCATTTCTAGCAAACCGTAGGTGCGCAGCGCGTGCATTTGCACGGCCCACGGATAAAACGAGGCCGCCTCGACGTCGAATATCACGAAGAGCATGGCTACGAGGTAAAAGCGTATGGGAAAACGGCCCGATACCTCTGAGGTCGGCTCGACGCCGCATTCGTACGCTTCGGATTTCGTCGCATTGGGACGGCGCTGCGCGAGCAGCCCCGGAACGATACAGAAGGCCACCGAAGCGACGAGCGCTACTGCGAGAAAAATAGCGACCGGAGCGTACGGATTCATGCGAGTCTGACGTTTCGCAAGGGGCGGGGTGGTCCTTTGGCATGGAGAAGGGTGCGCGCGTTGTGATTGATAGACCGTTCGTCGGCCGCTCTCGTTTCAATGCCGTCCTTGCCGCAGGCGCCCTGGCAATCGTGACGCTGCTCGGCGCCAAAGGGTGCGATCCGAACTATATCGGCGTGCAAGAATACGGCTCGATCCAGGGCAACACCGTCGATCAGAAGGGCCGGCCGCTAAGCGGCGCGATCGTCTACGTCGGCTCGCTCGCGACGATCCGGAGCTCCCCCGACGGGTCCTTCCTCCTACTCCACGTTCCCTCGGGCGAGCAGGTCGTCAACGCCTCCCTGGGCGGCTACCAAACGGGCTCCGCGACCGTCATCGTCACGAAAGACAAACAAGTTGCGGCCGGCAACATCGTGCTCACGCAGGTGACGTCGAATCCGTAACCGCGCACCGCGTCATCCGAGTTGCTTCTAGGCGGATACGCTTCTTCGCCGGCAGGAGCCCGTAGACGCACCTTACCTAAGCGCGACGCTCAAAACGGCGAGGACCGCAACTCGAGCATCGCGCGCGAGTACGCGAATCACGATCGACCTTATTCACTAAAACTACGAAAATATCATGAGAGGGTGCTCGGTGAAAACCAAATCACGCAATCGTTTCTTTGTGGCAGCTATGTTGACGCTGGTTCTCTGCATCGGCCTCGCACGGCCATCGAATGCATTTCTGGATAAGACGCGCTTCGCAGCGCATCTCGGCGTCGCTTATTTTTGCTTCCACCACTGGGTACTCTTACCCGTGCAGCACGGCGACTTCTCGAGTGGCGCGCCGCACCGCGTCGCGTCGATCGTCAAAGGCGGGGCGGCACTGCTCTTTGCCGTGCATGAAGTTAAAGTATCCGAGAAGATCGCTCGCAAGAGCAACAGCCCGTTACTCCATAAATTAGACGGAAAGCTCGTGGCGCTAGCCGGCACCTTTGCCGCAGTCGGCACGAGCCTCAAAGCCGGACACTTCGCCCCGGACGACATCAAAGGACTGACGACCAGTACGGATTCGGTCAGTGCCGATGCGGCTGCCGCGGGTCAGCCGATCAAGGACGTACCGATCCCGAGCATCGGGAAGACGAGCTCGGACGATACCGACAGCGACTCAGACTCAAACAAATAATACCGCAGCGTTCCGCCACGTTGCGAGGCTTACTTACAATACGCAGGGGGTCACGGGTTCTGGACTTCGATCGGCGAACCCGATTAGGAGAGGTGCTGCATGGAAGTTCCGAAGCCGTTGAGCCTTGTCGAATTTCTGACCTGGGAAGCCCGCCAAACGACGGCTCACGAGCTCATCGACGGCGTTATCGTTGCGATGTCCAATCCGACGAAAGCGCACGGGCGGCTCGTGAGGCGTCTCAATCGCGTCATCGACGCCGCGGTTGGAGACGCATGCGACGTGTATCTGGGCGACATGACGGTCAGCATTGCGGGCGACGTTCGAGATAATGCGCCGCGGCCCGATATCGCCGTTACGTGCGACGAGCGCGATCGCCAACCGTACGATGCATCCGACTTGACGATCCGCTGGCCGAAACTAATCGTCGAGGTACTCTCACCGAGAACCGCGGCGCAAGATCAAGGCGCGAAGCTGCGCAACTATTTCACGATCGCAAGTATGGAAGAATATCTCATCGTCGACTCTCGCAGTCGCGGGGTTATCCTCCATCGACGCACGGCCGGCCACGTCATGACGTCCTGGCCGGACGACATCGTGCGGCTCGAATCGATCGATTGCGAATTCCGGGTCGACCAACTGTACGACGGGCTCGCGCTTACGAGCGCCGTCTAACGCCCGGCGACCCGCGTGCCGCGGATGCGGCCGTGCAGAAAGCGTTCCGCGTCTTCGATCGGGATGCCGAAGCCGATCGACTTCTCTTCATCGAAGCGCGACTCGGCGAGCGCGACGACGACGCCCGTACGTGCATCGAATACGGGGCCCCCGCTTTCTCCGGGAATAATCGGTAAATCGAGTTCGACCGCGTCGCGTCGTAAGCTCGAGACGCGGCCCGCGAAGACGGATGTTTTGGTGCCTAACTTTTCGTCTTCGAACGCGTCGGGAATCGGAAAGCCCGCGACGCCGACCTGCATGCCCGGCTTGAGGTCGGCGCTCCGGCCGAGCGTCGCGGTCGGGACGTTCGGAACGGCGAGCGCGATGAGTGCGAGATCGTCTTTTTCATCTGCGGCGACCACGCGCGCGGGCACGGTTTTGCCGCCCGCGAGCGTCGCGCGTAATTTTTGCGCTTGATGGATCACGTGCTCGACCGTAAGCACTTGCGTCCCCCACGCGCCGCTCGCGACGACGACGCCGCTGCCGTACGCTTCGTCGAGCGCGTGCTTCTTCTTCGGCTCGTCGCTCGGCACGTTCATCGTAAAGAGGACGACGCTCGGTTCGATGCGGCCTACCGTTGCGACGAACGGATCGACTGCGACGGCCGGCGCGGGCGGCGCGGCGTGACAGCCACCGAGCGAAACGGCGAAGACGCCGCTCACCAGTACGCGACGCAAGATTAGGCGGGAAGTTTTCCGGCGTCCAAGTGCGCGACGATCGCGGCGCGCAATTCGGCGAGTCCTTCACCCGTGCGCGCGCTGATCGCGATCGCACCCGCGGGCAACGGGCCCGCGTGCGGATCGCGCGCGTCCGCTTTATTGAATGCGAGGATGACGGGTTTGCCCGCAAGGTCGAGCTCCCCGAGAATCTCTTCGACGCTCGCGCGCTGGCGCGGCCAATCCGGATTCGAGCCGTCGATCACGTGCACGAGCAGATCCGCAACCGAGAGCTCTTCGAGCGTCGCTCGAAACGCGTTGACGAGTTCCTTGGGAAGTTCGGTTATAAAGCCGACGGTATCGGCCAAACGTACGAAGCGGTCGGGCCCGATATACACGCGACGCAGCGTCGGATCGAGCGTGGCGAACGGTTGATTCGCGACGAACGCGCCGTCGTCGCCGACCGCGTGCGCGAGCCGATTAAGAAGCGACGACTTTCCGACGTTCGTATAACCGACGAGCGCCACGAGCGGCGTCTGGCCCGCAGGCGCGCGGCGCGTCGCCCGTCCGCGGCTGACGTCTTCGAGCTGGCCGCGCAAGAGCGACACGCGAGCTTGAATGCGTCGCCGATCGACCTCGAGTTTCGTTTCACCGGGACCGCGCGTTCCGACGCCGCCACCGAGCCGCGAGAGCGCGGTCGACGAACCGATGAGGTTCGATTGCCGATAACGCAGTTGCGCGAGCTCGACTTGGAGTTGACCTTCGCGGCTGCGCGCGCGCTGGGCGAAGATATCGAGGATAACTTCCGTGCGATCGACGATCGGCAGCGGCACGATCTTTTCGAGATTCGTGCGTTGCCGCGGCCGCAGATCGTTAAAGACGAAGACCTTCGTCGCCGCGAGGTGTTCGGCGAGTCCCGCGATCTCGTGCGCCTTACCGCTGCCGAGCAGCGTCGAGGGATCCACGTGATCGAGGCGTTGCACGAGGCGGCCCGCCACGGTCGCGCCCGCCGCCACGATCAGCGCTTCGAATTCGGCGAGTTCGGGTTCCAGCGGCCGTTTGGGATCGCGCAAATCGACGGCGACCACGAGCGCCCGTTCTGCCGGCGGCGCGGGGGAAACCGTATTACCGCGCGACATGCGTGCCGTGTAAGCGATCGATCAGCCACGCGAGGCCTTCGTTATAACGTGGGCCCGGGCGTTCGAGAATGTCCGCATCCGCGAGCACGTAGACGCGGCCCGCGCGTACGGCATCGAGCGCGTTCCAAGGCGCGCGCGAGAGCGCTCCCGCGAGGCCGCTCGCACGATCGGCGACGATCGCATCCGGTTGAAGCGCCACGAGTGACTCCGCGCCGAAGCGCGCGTATGCAGCCGCGACGTGCGCCGCATTGCGGCCGCCCGCAAGAGCGATGAGGTGCGCGATGTACGAGCCGTCCCCGACCGTATAGATCGGCGCGATGTCGAGCACCACGAACGTCCGCGGAGGCGTTCCCGCCGGTACGCGCGCGACGAGTTGCGCCGTGCGGCGGCGTAGCGACTTCGCGAGCTGCGACGCCTGCGCGCAATGGCCCGAAAGCGTTCCGAGGCGCGCGAGCGACGCGAAAAGATCGTCGAACGAATCGTCCCGAAATAGTTCAATCCTTATGCCCGCGCGCCGCAGATCGCGCACGAGCGCCGCCTGCGCCGCGATCCCGACGACGAGGCCTGGGTGCAGCCGCACGATGCGCTCCGCATCGACCGATGCGAACGAAGCGACGGCCGGTAACTTCGCGGCCGCAGCGGGTCGATCGGTATATTCCGAAACGCCGACCACTTGTGGCCCTGCGCCGATCGCGAAGAGGTCTTCCGTAAGCGAGGGTATCAGCGACACGATCCGCGGTCGCGCGACGGCCGGCGCCGCAGCCGCGGGCGCGGCCGGCCATACCGTAAGGAAGACACACGGCAAAACGAGAGCGGCGAGCACGACGCGAGCGAACGGACGGAGCGGCACGTCGCGAGGTTTCGCGCCGAAAGGCGGCGCGGACCTACGCGCGTAAGCGGCTCGCGTGATTCGCTTCGCCGCGCTTGGTCTCGGGCTGCTCGCGGCGCTCGCGCTCGGACTGCTCGTCGGCGGCTCGACGCTCTCCCCCGCTACCGTCTTTACGGCACTGACGCACCCCCACGCAACGGGTGACGCCGTCTCGATCGTCTGGGCGCTGCGTTTGCCGCGCGTCGCGATCGCCGCCTGCGTCGGCGGGGCACTTGCGGTCGCGGGCCTGTTACTGCAATCGCTGCTGCGCAATCCGCTCGTCGACCCATTCCTGACCGGCGTGAGCGCAGGGTCCGCCGCCGCGATCGCCCTCGCCGTCGCCGCCGGCGTCGCCGCACCGTTCGTGCCGGGGCTCGGCTTCGTCGCGGGGCTCGGAACGGCGCTCCTGGTCGCGGCGCTCGCACGGCGCGGTACGGGCGTCGATGCCGAACGCTTAATCCTCGCGGGCGTCTCGCTCTCCGCGCTATTCTCGTCGATCGTCACGCTCGTGCTTTTGCGGCTCGGGCGCACGGACGGCGATGCGATTCTCGCTTGGCTCGCGGGCTCGATCGCCTCGCGCGGCTGGGGCGAACTCGGAGCGACGGCGCCCGAACTCATCCTCGGCTGTGCGCTCGCGGCGCTGGCCGCTCCGTCCCTTAACGCGCTGCGCCTGGGGCCGAGCGTGGCTCGCGCCGTCGGCGTCGACATACCGCGCACGCAGTGGCTGGTTCTCGCGGCCTCGACGTTGCTCGCAGCCGCCGCCGTCACGCTATCGGGCATCGTCGGCTTCGTCGGTTTGATCGTGCCGCACGTCGCGCGCCGCATCGTCGGCAGCGACGTGCGCGCTTCGCTCGTCGCCTCCGCGTTGCTCGGTGCGACGCTCGTGCCGCTGGCCGATGCGCTCGCACGATCGCTACTGCCGCCGCTCGAAATACCGCTCGGCGTGCTGCTCGCCTTCATCGGTGTACCGGCATTTCTCTATCTCTACTTGCGGCCGGCGAAGGCGCGACTGTGGGGCACGTAGCGCTACTCGGCGTCCGTCTCGTCGCAGGCGGTCGCACGCTCATCGAAGATCTCACCCTCGCGGCGTTGCCGGGCGAACTGATTGCGATCGTCGGCCCGAACGGCGTCGGAAAATCGACGCTTCTGCGCGCGCTCGCCGGATTCGTCGCACCGGCTGCCGGTCGCATTACCCTCGACGGCAACGACGTTGCGGAACTCGCTCCACGCGCGCGCGCGCGCGCCGTCACGCTGATCGGTAGCGATGCAGAAACGCCCGGCGGCACGACGGTGCGCGAAGTGGTCGCGACGGGGCGCTTCGCCTACCGGCCGTGGTGGGATTGGACGCAGCCCGAAGACGACGGCCCCGCAGTCGACGCCGCACTCGCACGCGTCGATCTCTTGCCCTTCGCGGAGCGCGACTTCGATACGCTCTCGGCCGGCGAACGGCAACGCGCGTGGCTCGCGCTCGCGCTCGCACAAGATACGCGGCTCGTGCTGCTCGACGAACCGACATCGCATCTCGATCCCCGTCACGCGCTCGACGTGTCGTGCGTTATGCGCGGTATCGCTAGCGGATCGACGACGGCCTTCGTCGTCTCGCACGATCTCAACGAAGCAGCGGCGATCGCCGATCGCATCGCCGTGCTCGGTGAAGGCCGGCTCCTCGCGTTCGCGCCACCGTGCGACGCGCTCGAGCCGGAGTTGCTCGAGCGCGCGTACGGCATCGCTTTCGACCGGGTCACGTTCGACGGAACGGTTCGCGTGATTCCACGCGGTTACCGTCCGCAAAACGTCGTCACTGAAGCTTGAGAATCGTTTCCAAGCTGAGCGAGTTCTGATGGGTGCGACCGAGCCCTAAAGCAGGCACGCCGGTGTACGTGAAGTTCGGCCCGTCGGAAGAGTCGAGGCGATACTCGGCACGGATGATGTATTTTCCGGGCGTGTAATTCAGCGTCGCCGTATTCGACTGCACGCGCTGGGGGATGCCGGTCCGGAAACCTTGTTTGTCGTTGAGCGTCTCTTTGCGTAACGAGAGACCGTAGAGCGGATTGAATTGGTAGTTGAGATAACCCGCGATGCCGACCCACTGCGATGTCGTGAACGCCGGCTGACCGTTCGCGGCCGGAGCACCGAGTTGCATGCCGTTGTCGTAGTTTGCGATCAACGTCAAGGAGCCGGTGGGATGTACCGTCAGCACGCCGTCGTAGAGTCTGCGCTGCGTGTAAAGTGGGAGTACGCCTGGGATCGTGGCCGGAATGCCACCGGCGAGCGTCACGTCTTTGGCAGCGATACCGTTGATTGCGAAATCGTTGCCTTGATACGTGTCGAGCGTTAGCGCATAGCCGGGAGACGGCGTCAGTAAAATGGCGCCTTCGAGCGTCTTCTTCTTACCGGCGAATTTCCAATCGTCCCAACCGTTATTTAAGCCGGCAACGATCGAGGCTTTCGAGTTGATCGCGTAGGTCAGACGGGCACCGGTGTGCGTGAACGGTACGGTGTACCCGAACAGATACGAGCGGGAGAAATTCGTGTTGCCGGTCGCTTCGATCACTTCGGCACCGGCGAGTGTTTCGAATTTACCGGCGAGTAACGTCACGGGACCGCCCGTAAACGTCAGATACGCTTGCGTGAGATTGAAGCCGCTGCGCGACTGACCGTTCGAAGCGATCACGTCGGCGTCGGTGCCGAAACTGCCCTCAATCTTGCCGCCGATGGCACCCGCGTTGATCGTGAGTTGCGCGTTCGCGTTTTGCAGGTCGAACGAGTTATTGAAGTCGCTTCCCGAGTTCAGCAATTTGCCCGAATTTGCATCGAAGAACGGGCCGACCGACGTATCGAAAACGCGGCTCGGGCCCGGGGTCACGAAGCGAGCGGCTGACGTGTTGCCGACCGAAGAGGAGCCCGCGTCCCCGTAGCCTTGGCAGGCGA
>CAXTIY010000077.1:0-11728 GCA_964244215.1 uncultured bacterium | reverse complement strand
TCGTCGCTGCATGTCAATGAGCCATGAACTGAAAGCGGCGTCGCGACGAGCCGAGCATTGAATGTCGCCGATGGCATCTAAGTCGCAGCCGGAAAATCTGGTTCGATAGAACGCCGCCTTCATTCCGTTATAGATCAGCGGCTCGATGTCCTTAGAGAAATCCAGCGGTGTCTTGCCTTTTTTCAGATCACCGATCTGCTGCAACAGAACCGCGGGTACGTACGGATGTTTTCCGTCGGCTCGCGGTCGAGCGCGGAACGGAAGTCCACTCCGCGAAAAGACGACGATTCGAGGCTCCCTCCCGCTTCGGACATAGCGAAGGCTTCCGTAACGGTTCCTCGACCAGCGTCCGCCACGACCGACCGTCAACTCGGCGAGAACGTCATAAAAGGAAAGTCCCATCCCAGAAATCCCGACAGATGAGCCAGCCTCAATCTTCGCAAGCTTGTCGTGCGTCGGGTAGGGAACAGTAATCGCTTCACCGTTGGCAGTTACATAGTCATGATCAAGAAGCGAATGCCCGGTTGCCAGAACGATAGCGCTCGCGCCAACTTTCGACCCATCGCGGAGCGTGATGTCGCAGCCCGAACGAGGATTATCGGTAATTTGGACCGCATGGCTTGCGTGGGAGACGATCGTCACGTGTTCAGGCCGAGAAGCAAGAATTTCGCTGTAGCAAAACTTGAGGTACTCTCCGAACAATCGACGTGGCAGATGACTGAAGAGCTGCACTGCTCCATGGCGCGCGACGCACCAATCGTAGAACGACGGGCCGAGCCGCCATGCGCGCGGGTCGTCGCCGATTTTTCCGGGAAACATAGTCGGAAGATTGGTCGTGGTGTTCAGCACAATGTAGTCTCTGTTGTCCGTATCGTGAACGCCCGTTCCGCTGGCTCTTGGATCGATTAGATGGATAGTCAGCTTGCACTCTACGTGTAGCGCCGCTAGCGCCAGCAGTCTCTCCAACACCGAAAGACCTCTTGGACCGACCCCGATGATACCGATGCTTGCCATTTCAGCGCGATCTCGACGCATGCTCGGTCAACGAGTCCATATTTCGAAACCTTCGATCGCGGATATCGTCCGGCCACAGAGATGAAAGAGTTCGACCGGAGTCGTGAAACGTACTCGTTTCCAATTAGGGATTGCCCATGACAATATCGCTCTGAGTTCTCCTCGCGCGGCTTCGACTTTTAGTACGCCGAGCGGTTCGATTAAGGTGAGCGACCGGAAGCCGCATTTCTCCGCGATCGTTGCGGCAAAAGCGATGATCAGCGAAAGCAATTCTACCGTGCCATGCCTTGCGATTAGATCAGCCGCAGGATTAACACCCCGTAACGCGAGCGCTTGCCCTCTATCATATCCGCATTCATAGAGCTGGATGTTCCCCGCAACGCGACAGCTTCGCAAGTCGAACATATCGATATGCGCATAATCGGGCCGCCTGTCGAGATCCGAGTGCCCTGCGGTGCATATCCCCGCAGAGACGCGGCTCAGCGGCGAGAATTGTGTCCTACCGGCTCGGAGCAGAATCGATTTTGTCCTTGACCAGTTCGTACGAACAAATGTCGGGGACGGTGAAGACGTTATAAGCGGTGCCGCAATCTTCTTAAAGCTCTCAAACGAATGATTCGGCGGACGATGCGACCAGTAGAGGATCTCGAGCAAGAGGTCACTTTCCGCTTCAACGTCGATCCGGAAGACCTTGGCCGCCTCTCGAGCGATCTCCCGAGACGATGCTCCCAAGAACAATCTCAACGAGCATAGCCGCAAACATCGCGCGACAGCGTTCGATACACCCGATTCCCTCCGGAAAGAAGAGAAAAGAATCGGGCTGCTCATACGAGCTTTCGTGGCAGCAATGAGCACGTCGTACTCGTGTACTAAGCCGGGATCGCTTGCTACAAGGCTGAGCAAGTTTGGGAACTGCCCTCCGCTATGCGCAAGTAGGCGCCGCTGCGTGCGGCGTAATAATGAGTCGTCACCATCAACCGACGTCGCTTTGTCCAACGCGGCGACGTCGATGTGACGCAATTGATCGTGATGAGTAATGACCCCAGCGTTTGTCAGAATCGAATACGGTGCACAACCTCTGGCTTCAATCGTCCGGCTCACCGTATCATTGCTCAGCAACTTCCAGAGATCGCGAAAGTATCTCTCAGGCCTTCCGGATGCTCCGAGCATCCGTAACGTCGGTAAGGCTTGCGTGAGCCGATCAGCCGCATCGTAGTCCATTCCATATGCGTTTATCGCCGGCCGTAATGCTTCAAGTCCACTCGCGTATGGTTCGATTCCTAGAATACGGAGCTGAGAACGAACTTCGGCTTCGTCGAGATAGTCATAGAATGACGTATCGACCTCACGAGGCCGATACGCACTGAGCTCCGCCACGATCTGGTCAGCGAACGGCGCCCTCTCATCCAACAGTGGATTTGCCGAACCCGCTTCCATAGCGCGAATTGATACTTCGTCAACGTGAACCTCGACTGCATCCAGGTTTCGCGGCCTGGCGGCATAGATGCCGCAGATGCAAAGCGAGTCACCGACTCTGGCGTGTCGCAGTGCCTCCCGGCACTCCGGCCGTTGAGCGACGCAGCGTATCGGCTCGTCGGCCTCTTGAGTGACCAGCGTGGCGAATACGATTCCGCCGAGGTCGCGCCTGACAGTCATCGTGCCGACCAACGTCGCGCGTGTTCCAATTCGGCTATCAGGCAACATCGTCGCTTGCGTTCGAGCCGACAGCAAACATTAACGTTGCTTCCGCGGACGTAGCCTGATATACGGACGATAGCAAGAGATGCTCGCGGCGTTGAGAGCGGACGAGGCAGCGCCCGCTAATCAGTCCGTCTGCTCCAGAGATGCTCAACGTTGCGATGAATGCGCACCCGATCCAATCGAGATGAGCTGCTTCAAAGCCGAAAAAGATGCCAACTTCGGGATAAAACGCCTTGAATATGGCTTCTTTCGCCGAGAATATCCGGAGTAGCTTCTCATGGTCGCCGGCAATCCAACTGCGTTCGCAATCATCGGCGATTAACGCAGCGACGTCTTCCGGAACGTTACGCCGTAGGTCTTCGAGATCAATCCCGAGGCGCGCCGTTTGGTCCGTGGGCGATACAGCGGCGACGGCAAGCTCGTCCGTGTGGCTAATCGAGCCGACGAAGCCGTCGGGCCATCGTGGGGATCCGTCCGCGTTAAGGAGAACCGGCTTCCTCTCGTTGCTCAATTCTGCAAAGGCGCGACGTGCAGCTTCACGACCGAGCGAGAAGGTCAAGCGGCGAGAGGCAACGGCACCGTCCGAAAGAAGCGCCAGTTCGGCGGGATGTGCATCGGGGATGTCCATCTCCGAAGCGTCAGCCATTGAAAACGCAACGCAAGTCGGGAAAGGTGACTCGAAAACGTCAGTCAAGCATCTTTATACTTGTGCTGAACGCCGCGCGAGCCGTTCGCGGTCGTCCCGGGAACCGTACCGACGATCTAAAATTCGCGTCACCCGTGCCCAATCGGCCATCGTATCTATTGATGCCAGTTGTTCCTTCACAAAAGGATCCGCCCGCCAAGCAAGCGCACGAGGCCAAAGTACGTTGAGCGGCTCGTCTAAGACGTTACCGATCTTCGCTTCGTAAGCTGGGAACGCCCTAATGCAGCCGTCGGGTTCGATTTGCGCCACATCGACTGCTTGGATATCGGGCGACAAGAACAATCGCACGTCTGTCACGGTGACGCAGGTGCCATTGTGTGCTCTTGCCGCAAACTGAGGCTCCGCTTCCACCAACGCCCGTGACTCTTCCATGGTGAGGAGTTCCGACTCGAACGCTTGTTCCGAAGCAAGACCGCCGGGAATAACCGCACCGAACCGAATGAAATCGAGCCCGGGAAATCGTGACGTCATTTCATGTACAAATTGCTCAAGATCTGCAAGATCCGATCCCGACCTTGTAACCGTATAGTCGATGCCCAGCGTAAAGCACTTTTGTTTCGCAGCTTCGCGGGCATTCTTCACTGCGAGCGCCGTTTCGAGCGCGGCCAACGCCTTCGTGAACGCTCCGCGCCGCCCCCGCACGGCGTCTTGTACCCCCTCAGTAGCTCCGTCAATGCTAATTGCCAAACTTGCAACCACCGACGAAAGCTCCTCGGCAATATCTCGAGTCAGCACCCACCCGCTCGTAAATAGCGATACCAGAGCTCCAGATGCGCTAAGGCGTCTCGCCGCTTCAATGCACCAAGAAACGAGAAGCGGCTCTCCCCCGCCGAATGAGATACGTTGCGGCTTCGCGGCGACCAACACTTCGACAACGCGTAATGCGTCGACGTAGGTAAGCGTTCGCGCAGAGCGCCGACCGGATTCGGAATAACAGTGAATGCAACGAAGTGGGCAAGCGTACGAAATGTCCCAAATGAACTTTGCCGGCAAGTTCATGTGTTGTTTTCCTCACGTACCGTGATTACTGGAAACTGCTCATGATTGATCGGCTCGAACGGGACAAGACCCAAACTGTCGAAGAATCTATGACTCGCACCCGTATAAAGAGTAGTGGGTGGAATGAAACGTATAGCCAATGCTCTGCGCGGACGATTCGTCGAATTTGGGCCAGCCGAGTGAAGCATAAAGCCGTCGTGCACCGATGCATCGCCTGCGCTGAGTGACGTTGTCACGGGGTCACCAATGTACGGGCGGTCCTCGGGCAGCAGAATCGACTCGAGTGGAACCTCGTCGTCGTCACCGCTGAAGGCACCGACCGGGCCGATCCTGTGAGTGCCTGGCAAGAACGTAAGGGGTCCTTGGTCAAGGTCAATGTTGTCGATCGCCACCCAGATCGTCATGAAACCACGACGGTCGAAAGGGAAATTTGGCGAGTCCTGATGCCATCCGGTCGGATTGTCTTTTTCATGTTTGGGCGGCTTCACAAAGGCGTTGTCATCGATCAATTGCACGCGGTCAACTCCCAACAAGCTGGCAGCGACCGGTGCAACCCGCCAAACGAGAGACTTCATAGCGGGTTCTTTTAGCCACAAGTTGCGAACGACAATCAGGCTATTTTTGAACCTGCGGAAGCCGTCGCTCCCATCGCGTAAGTTGTCAAAAACGCTGCGGATCTGAATGAGCTGCTCTTGGCTCAGCAATCCGCGAATTATTAGGTATCCGTCGCGTCGATACTTCGAGACCTCGCCGTCATTGAGCAGAGCAGTAGCTGTCATGATGTTCGATCCTTTCAGCTTGTTGACGGTCGGCCTTGGTCCAGTCGTCGACCGCGGTCACCACGAAAGACACGTAGCGTCGCGCCATCTCCGTCGCGTCTTGCGCGCTGAAGTGTTCCGTAGCAAAGTCCAGCAGCACATCTGCTTCTTCTCCTTGACGCCTCACGAAAAGCGAGAGGCCCCCTCGTGCGGCGCCCATGAACACATAGCGCATCGTCGTAGCGGAGCCATTGAACCGGTCAATTTTGCTACCCGAACGTTCGAACGCGAATGTGATCGGTAGGCGCCTCGTGTCGACACCATCCGCCCCCGGTGCCGGAAGCAAGTCGATGGGAAACCACAAAAATTGTGAAGCTCGCTCCACGACCGCACTAATACGGCGAGCTATCGCTACGAGATCCTCAGTCGATCTGGCAGAACACGGAATCGCCTGGGCATTACGCGCTAGCCCCATCATTTCTTCGTGATCGGCCCTCGTCCTATTTGCAACTGCGATCACTACTGCACAACTATCGGTACTCGTTTCCTCGCGTAAGAGCAACGCAAACGCCGCAAGGTAGAGCGTAAATTCCGTAAGGGCCACCTTCCGCGCCATATCAGCAACACGAGAATTGAGGTCCGCAGGAAACGGATAAATTACGCGGCTCGCGCTACCCCCTACGTTAAGTTCCCCGTTCGAGCGTCTGAACGTCGGATGGAACGTCGACCCGCATAGCTCCTTAGTCCAAAATGACGTGGCTGTCTTGATCCTCTCGCTGGTCAACCACCGCTGTTCGTGCTCGGCGAAGTCACTTGGCGTATATGAAACAGCCGCGAGGGGCCGCAAATTAAGAAGGTCATGGAATTCTTTCAGGAGCCTTTCGATGCTCCAACCATCGCACGCAATGTGGTGGATGGTTAGCAGAAGCACGGCCTCGCTCGGTGCAATAGCTGCATAGCACCAGCGGCTCGGGAAGTCGGCGGCTAGATTAAAGGCAGCTTCGCCACGACGCGTACACCAATTCAGCACTTCCTCGTCGCTCGCGCCGTTCAGCGCGGCTGGCTCCAGGATTTGTAGCACCGCACGTGGCGCAGACGTAATTTCCTGGATCAGGTACTTGCCGTACCATGCGAATCTTGTTCGCAGGATCTCGTGACGCTCGACCAGCGAGTGCGCTACCCGCTCAACTTCCTGCGCTTCAACCGGCCCCTTAAGATCGATGCGGATACAAACATTGTATGTAGCAGCATGGCGGTCAATCCGACTCCGCCACTCCATTCGTCGTTGTTCCCGTGTGGTCGCGCCTAGCCTTAGAACGCCACGCGTACGATTGCTTTGCAAACGCGACACAAGGTCATTCTTGGCGCGTCGAAGCGCGGTGATCGTTTCTTCATCCAAGACGTCGTCGGAACCGCTGTAGAGCAAGTCATTGCCCTCGAGGGTAAGCTTGACACCTCGCGTTACGAGACGGCCGATCAATTCATCCGATTGCTCTACCGATGAGATCCCATTCGCGATGGCTAGCATCCCTCCAAGCAGCTATGATCCGTTCGACGGCAACCGTGCGCTATACTCTGCCGACAATCGTTCGGGCCGATCCCTCGTCATCGTATCGTTGGCCTTGCGCAGCGACCGCAGTCCGTTCGTGTGCGAAACTCCCTTCGACCAGCGCCGTCAATTTCGAGATCGTACGATTTTCCAAGATCGCCTTTAGAGTCAAACCATTTCCCAGCTCGCGCTCGATCCGGCTACGGATACGCAGGGCGGTAAGTGAGTCACCGCCGACGTTAAAAAGATCGGCGTCATCGTCCGGTAGCGAGCCGAGCGCATCGGACCAGATCCGTCTCATTACCATTAACGGATTGCTCTCACCATACGCGCCATCTGAGATAGATCGAACGTCCAGCGTTCGTTCCGGATCGTGAATGGAGGCTTCTTCGATCCACAGCCGGTAACGGTGTTCAAAATTGCCCTTTGCAGCGACGACGTGCCCGCATCGCGCGGCCATCGAGGCATTAAGCGCGTCCCATGCTTCGCGTCCCTTTAAAGCGACCGCTTCAAGAGCCGCCGACGTGCGAGTCGAAGACTCCGGCTCGTCGTCTTCGAAACGCCATCCGTCCCACCCGATCGAGCACCAATCAAGACCGTCATCGTTACGCGCAGCCGAAGCCAATGCATCTAGCGCCGCATTGGCTGCCGAGTACGCCGCAAGACCGGGACCTCCCAAAACTGCCGACGTCGACGAAAAGAGAACGCATCGCGCCTTGCGATGCGTTCGGGCCCAGTCTCGAAGTATGAGCGCCCCGCCCACCTTGGCGGCCCATTGTTCACGAACGGCGGAATCGATGTCGTCGCGCTCGAGATCAACGATGGGTGCAAACGCCGATCGCACGTTTAGTGCGGCCGCCAAATGGAAGATGGTCGGTGCACCGTCGAAGTCAAGGCGCGCTGCCTCGTCCAACACTCGCACGAACCGGTCGCGATCCGTTACGTCGCACGTCTCCAGAGTGACGTCGCAACCCGCATCACGCATAAATCCTATCGCTCTGTAAGCTTGCGCAGAGACGACGCGAGAGCGGCTGACGATCAAGAGTCGCCGGCAGCCGTTTTCCGCTAGCCATCGGCCGACCCAGCGCCCATATCGTCCGAGGCCGCCGGTGATCACACAAACTTTCGGCGTTATATCTGCCTTTGGCTCTAAATTTTGAGGCTTCAGAACCTCAACCATCGGCCGCCATAGCGATCGCAATCGAACGCCCACAGTCGGACCGAACGTCGCTTCCGAAGTCAGCAAGCGCGCGACCAAGTCCACGTTCGCGTCATCCTCGATGTCGATGCAAGCGACGTCGAGTTCTCGGTGTTCCTGAGCGGCAACCACGACGCCGCAAGCCAGGGCGGCGGAACTGAGCGAAAGCTTCTCGCTCCCAACGATATCGAAAGCGCCACGTGTCAACGCGACTACGCGACGCGCAGTGTTCGGCTCTCGCGTCATCGTCGCGACGACTGCAAGGAAGGACGCCGTTGTCGCGGGGCCGTCCGCATCACCTAGTGCGCGCGCATCGACAACGATGTCAAAGTCGCCGCCTTGTTCCCATGGACGCGTAGAATCGGGGACATGAACGCCGTGGCCCAGCGACTCGAGCCGCGTCGCAAGCTTTTGGCAGAAGTCGTTTGCCGCCGGCAGAAGCAGCATCCGTCTTGGACGACCCCTGTTGTCGAGCGATTCGCGAAGCCGACGCCAGGTCCGGGTCCAGATCCTGACCTCGCCAGTCCGCTCAGATTCCGGTTCGGTAAATTCGTCTTCAGGACGCCGCCAGCCGCCGAAAGATTCGAACACGGTGGGGAGAAGAGGAGGAACCGGGAGCTGCGCCTGCTGAGTTGTCACTCGAGGCCACGATCTCCAATTGATCTCGACGCCTTGCGTCCAAAGTCGACCAAGTGCCTCCGCGAACGCGGCGATCCCGGACACGTCGCCCGTTAAGGGGAGCACCCCAACAACCTCCCGGACTTCGCTGCTGACAGTTTCTCGTATTGCCGGTAAAAGGCCGCCCGCCGGTCCGACGTCGAGTACGATGCAATCTTCGAACGACGATACTGCTCGACGTATACACGAATCGAAACGCACCGGATCACGAAAGTGCCGTACCCAGTGCTCGGCAGTTGATGCGGTGTCCAGGCCGATCTGAGCCGATCCCACGGTACTCAAGAACGTTCGCGCAGGGTCGCGAGGACGAAGGCGGCCCGCCGCGGTCCGAATGCCGTCGACAACCGGGTCGAGAAGCGATGAATGCACGGCGCTGATCTTCTCTAAACGCTGAACGGGAATGTCTCGCGCTTGCAACATGGCGGCAAAGGCGGCTAAAGCGAAATTTTGACCTGAGACAACGCACCGAGTAGGGGAATTAACGACGGACAACTCGATATCCGCGGGCAACACGCGACAGAGTTCCTCGGGCGACATGTTCACGGCCAAGGCGCCTGTCGATTCTATGGATCTGAATGCGCGCTCCCGAGCCATAGCGAAATCGAGAGCGTCCTCGAGCGTGATGAGTCCTGACGCCGCCGCTGCGGTGATTTCGCCGAGGCTTTGACCCAACACCATGTCGCCCCCAGCACCGAATTCTTGAAGGACGGCGTACAGCGCAACGCCCAGCGCGACGTTTACCGGAAGAATGCCGAACGGGAGTGCCTCAGATGAGCGTAGGACGCTTTCCAGTTCGATGCCCCAAGTAGCTCGAAGATGCGTAGCTGCCATTTGGAGTTGTGCGCGCATTGTAGGAAAATGGCCCGAGAGATCTTCGAGGGCGGCCCTGTTCAGCTTACCGTCAGCAGAGAACGCGATGATTAGTCGAGGCTGGCCAACGGCATGAATCGGCTCTTTAAGCGAACGGAGGTTACTCGCAAGCTCCTTAGCGCTGCGGCCGAATACGACATGACGGTACGGTTCGTTGATGCGGGCACATTGAAGTGTCCTTGCCAGGGACGCCACCTCGGCGCTGAATGGCTCAACAGCATTCGCTAGCGACTCGATGTATGCGCGCATGGTTTGCGGGCACCTCGTCGAGACCGGTAGCACTACCGGCAAAGAAAGGTGCTCGCTCGATGTCCGTGGGCGTTCCAAGAGGGCCTGCTCGAGTACGAGGTGTGCGTTCGTTCCGCCCATGCCGAGGCAGTGAACGCTTGCACGCCGCACTCCGTCTCGGCCCCATTCTTGACTTTTGGCCGAAACGACGAACGGCGAATCTGCTAGTTCGGAATGCGGATTTGGCGCCGCATAGTTGAGCGTGGCTGGTATGTAGCCATGTTCCACGGACAAGACCGCCTTGATGAAGCCCGCCATCCCGGACGCAGCATCAAGGTGGCCGAGATTGGACTTAACCGATCCCAAGATGCAGGGTCTGGCCGATCGAGAGCCGGCATTCCAAACTTTGGTCAAGGCCGCAATCTCGATCGGGTCTCCCATGGGCGTTCCCGTCCCATGTCCTTCGATGAATCCGATCGTCGATGGATCGATATCTGCAACCTCTAATGCGGTCGTTGCAACGTCTACCTGCCCGGCTACGCTCGGCGCGGAGAACGTAGCTTTTCTGGCTCCGTCATTGTTGATCGCAGATCCGCAGATGATGGCATGAATGTGATCGCCGGCTGCCACCGCATCATAGAAGCGACGCAACACGACGGCGCCTGCACCGTCCCCGCTCACAATGCCGGAACCGAGATGGTCGTACGGACGGCACAAGCCATCGGACGAATACATGCCGCCGGGATCATGCAAGTGTCCGCGGATGAGAGGATGGCGTATTGCAACGGCACCTGCCAACGCAACGTCGCACTCGTTTGAGAGCAGGCTTGACACGGCAAGATGAACGGCGACCAGCGACGTCGCGCATGCAGCTCGGACTGTGACGGCGGGGCCTTGCAAATCGAGAGTGAAGGCCAGCCTGGCGGCGAGGTAATCGGTACTAGACCCGACGGGTACGGCTAACGTTCCGCTTTGATCGCGCTTTCTGATCTCAGCAAAAGTGTCAAGACGAGAATCGCTACAACCTGCGAATACGCCGACTGCGCGATGCTTGCTTGCAAATGTCCCGGAGGTTTCTAGCGCCGTCCATGCGCATTCGAGCAGAACCCGGTGCTGCAAGTCTAATAATCGGGCAGCAGACGGCGCAATCCCGAAATGAGCAGCATCAAAGGCGTGCGGCACTGGAATCGGGGCGCACACTGGAACGAAGTGCGGATTACGGAGCAGACTGTCCGACACGCCCGCTCTCCGCAGATCGACGAAATCAAATCGTCGGATCGCGCTCTTGGCACCGCATAGATTTTGCCAGAAAGTTTGCACGTCGCCAGCCGCCGGAAAGCGGCAAGCCATACCCGTGACGGCAACCGCCGAGTCGAGACGTGACGTCGTCATGTTCGCGGCTTTCTGCGATTTGCGTACGCCTCGAGCCGCATCTTTCCACGTCCGGCGGTGCTAGGCTGTTCAGGCGTCGCGCCAGCGATCTTTGCTTCGATTGCGACGGCCTGTGAAGCGACTGTTGTATGCGTGAAGAGCTCGGGCACAGACAGCGTTTCCCCCGATACGTGTCGCAGACGCGCTTGGAGTATCGGAATCAACAGCGAAGTACCACCGGCGGCAAAGAACGTTACGGTCCGCTCTATCAAGATGCGGCCTAAGAGATCGGACCACACGCGAGCGACCTGACTCTCCATTTCCGTCAGGTTGCCGTTTTGCCGCGTCGATCGTTCGAAGATGTCTAGCGGTAGTGAGCGACGCGCCACCTTCCCGTTTTCCAGACGCGGAAGTGTAGAAACGAAGCCGAACGCTGCGGGCCTCATGAATGATGGGAGAACGGTCGCACAGTGCTCCGCCAAGCTCTCTTCCGTGACGGCGCCTACCTCCTCCGGAACGATTATGGCCACCATATGAGACGCCTCGGTTCCGGCTTGATGCATGTGGACAACCGCCTCGTTTACCATCGGTAAGGATCGAAGCGTTGATTCCACCTCCTCTAACCAAAAGTAATTCGCATTCACCGCGACTCGATG
>CAXTIY010000076.1:0-11775 GCA_964244215.1 uncultured bacterium | reverse complement strand
ATGCCAGGAGAAACGTTATACTCGTCCAGTAGATGCTGAACGCTCCGAACATTGCGAATTGATACGCGGCGCGCCGCCGCAACAACGGTTCGGAAACGAAGATGCGCAGGAGCGAGCGAAGTAACGCTAGGTACGTTCCGGTAAACGTGCCTTTACGCTGCGGCACCATGCGCGCGAGGATCGCCGTCATGATCGCGACTAAAAGCGCGGCTAAGAGATAGACGGCGCGCCAACCGAATGCGCCCGCAACGACGCCCGAAAACGCCCGGGCGACGAGTATGCCGATCAGTAAGCCGCTGACGACGCGACCGACTACTTCGCCGCGCTTCTCGGGGGCGGCGAGATGCGAGGCGAGCGGCACGAGCACTTGCGCGACGACGGCCGTGAAACCGAGCGCGATCGATCCTGCGAGAAACGCTTCGTACGATCGGCTCGCTGCAACCGCCACGAGCGCCACGATCGCCATGCCGAAAATCGAGAGGATCAACCGCCGGTTTTCCACGAGATCTCCGAGCGGGACGAGCACGATCAAACCCGCGGCATAGCCGAGTTGCGTGACGGTCACGATGAGCGACGTCGCCGTTTCATCGACGCCGAAAGACCGACCGAGCGCCGCGAGCAGCGGCTGGCTGTAATAGACGCTACCGACGGCCAGGCCGCAGGCAACGGCGAAGACGGCGATGAGCCTGGAACCGATCGGCATCGGCGCTCACAAACCCGCGTATGCGACACACGTTGCGCTCGGGCGACTGTCCGCAGACGGGTGGAATGCGCCGCTCGGTGCAAACGGCAGCCTTCGTCATGGCCGCCTCGCTCTCCGAACCACTCGCCTTCGAACCGACGGCCACGGCGCTCGCGTTCGCGCTCGACGAACTCGAGGAGCTCGGCGCGCGCGGCGGCGGCGCGAACGCGGCGCCGCTGCGGCGCGAGGCGCTCGAAGCGTATCGACGTTTCGGACGCGAGCGCCGCGCGTATCCGCCGCGCTGGCGTTACGATTACGCGTCGCTCTCGTTCGAAGACGTGTACTGGCTGACCGGGCGCGCGCTCGTTCCGGCACTACCGCCCACGCGAAAGGCAAAGCCGGTAGAGGCGGAGCCCGTCGATACGGCGGCGCTCGCAGTCGAGAATGCAGGCGGTCTCGTTCATCTCGGTGCGATCTATTTGCAACCGCAGGCGATGCAGAGCGACCCGCGCGTGACGCTGCTTTCGCTCGCCGACGCGAAGCGCGCGTTTCCCGATCGCGTGGCCGAAGTGCAGCATCGCGTCGTCGCGCCGCGCGCGGATCGCTTTACGGCTCTCGCAACGGCGTTTCAAAATTGCGGAGCGTACGTCGCTCTTGAGAGCGGAGTCGCGCCGGAGGCTCCGCTGCAACTCGTGTGGACGGCGCGACCGGGTGAAGCGAGCGCCGTCTTTCCGCATACCATCGTGAGCGTCGGTGCCGGAGCGCACGCGACGATCGTCGAGCGGCACGTGGGCGAGAGCGAGTCGTTCGTGTGCGGTATCGTGGAAATCGATCTCGCACCGGGCGCGCGGCTCGATTACGTGGTAGTACAAGATGCGGACGTCACGACGCGTATGCTCGTGCGGCGCGCGGCGCGCTGCGCCGCGGGCGCGAGCATCGCGTTTCACGTTGCCGAACTCGGCGGCGGGCTCGTGCGAAGCGTGGTCGACGTTCGCTTAAACGGCGATGAAGCGAACGCAACGATCGACGCGCTCTTCTTCGCACACGGATTCGAACACGTCGATCTCGAGATAGACATCGGCCACGACGCGCGAGCGACGAGTTCGCGAACCATCGTTCGCGATGCGGCTTCCGGGCGCGGTCAAGGCCGCTTTCGTGGCGCGATCGCCATTCCTCGCGCGTCGCGCGGTTGCCGCGCGGCGATGCGCGACGACGCGCTCGTGCTCTCGCGCGACGCGTATCTCGAGGCTATTCCCGCGCTCGAAATTGCCGCGAACGACGTTTCGGCTTTACACGCGGCGACGGTCGGCTCGCTCGATGAAGAACAACTCTTTTACGTGCAGAGTCGCGGCTTCGCGCGCGGCAGCGCCGAACGCATGATCGCGCTCGCGTTTTTCGAGCCCGCGATCGCGGGCTTTCCGACGGAACTGCTGCGCGACGAAGTGCGAACGGCGCTCGATGAACGTTTGGACGATATCGGCGAAACCTTCGTATCGTAGGCATTCCGGCGCCCGTGACGGTAAAGGTCCGTATGTTCTATCGTCGCATGCTTGGTACGGCCGCCATTGCGGTCGTCATCGCTTGTGCGGGGGCGACGACCGCGTCTGCGGTGTCGCCGTCGCAGAGCACGGTGCTCAAAGCGACGCTACGCAACGGTTTGCGCGTGGTCATCGTACGCAATACGCTCGCGCCGGTTATTTCGACCGATCTTACGTATCTCGTCGGCTCGCGCGACGATCCGACAGGCGTTCCGGGAATGGCGCACGCGCAAGAACACATGATGTTCCGCGGAACCAAGAACCTCTCGACGAGCGAACTCGGAACCGTCGCGACGGCGCTCGGCGGCGACTTCAACGCGGAGACGTCGCCGACGTTAACGCAGTACGAGTTTACGGTCCCCGCCTCGAACGTCGATGCCGTGCTGCGCATCGAATCCGATCGCATGCGCGACATTCTCGACGCGCAGAGCGAATGGCAGAACGAGCGCGGAGCGATCGAACAAGAAGTGCAGAGCGATCTCTCTTCGCCCGGCAACGATTACTACAGCGACGCGCAAAAAATTGCTTTCGCCGGCACGCCGTACGCGCACCCGGGCGTCGGTACGCGGGCTGCTTTCGATCGCCTAACCGGGCCCGAGCTTAAAGCGTTCTACCGCAAATGGTACGCACCCAATAACGCCGTCTTCGTGATTGCGGGCGACGTCGATCCGCCGTCGTTGCTCGCGCAAATTAAGAGTCGCTTCGAATCGATTCCGGCGCGCGTCGTGCCCGCGCACCAAAGCGTGCCGCTCGCTCCGCTGCGGCGCACCGTGTTGCAGCGGCCGACCACGCTCGTCTATCCGCTCGCGAGCGTCGGCTTCCGGATGCCCGGCGTTCGTAGCCCCGATTTCGTCGCGTCGTATCTCTTACAGCAGGTGCTGCAATCGCCGCGCGGGGCGCTTCGCGCGCTCGTCGATTCGGGCGAAGCGCTCGATGGCCAATGGATCTCGATGCCCTACGTGCCCGAAGCGCAGCTCGCGTTCGCAACGGCGGCGCTCGGGCCCGGCGGCGATCCGGCCGCGATGGCGCGGCGCCTCGAAAGCATCGCAACGCAATACGCGAGGCATGGCGTTCCGCGAGAATTATTCGAGACGACGAAACGGCAGACGATCGCGGGCCAAGAACTGAGCCGCAATTCGATCGCTTCACTCGCATCGGATTGGGCCACGACCATCGCCGACGACGGCGAGCCTTCGATCGAGCGCGAACAAGAGTTGATCGCGAACGTTTCGCTCGCCGACGTAAATCGCGTCGCCAAACGGTATCTCGACGTGCGAAGCGCCATCGTCGGAGCGCTCACGCCCTCCGCGAATGCCTCGCAGAGCGCGCCGCCCGCACCCCCGCCGCAGGGGCCGGAAAAGCCGCTCGGCTCGCAACCGCCCGTCACGCATCTGCCCGACTGGGCGGCGGATCTCGTAAGCAACATCGTCGTTCCGCCCTCGTCGCTCGCGCCTAAGCAAATGAAACTTTCCAACGGTATGACGCTCATCGTGCAACCCGAAGCGATTTCCGATTCGGTCTTTCTCTTCGGCAGCGTGCACACGAGTGCGGCTTTGCAAGAGCCGGCCGGCAAGGAAGGCGTGTCCGCCGTACTCGCCGCGATCTACGATTACGGCACGCAAACGCGCGACCGGACGTCGTTCCAACGGGCGCAAGACGATCTCGATACACAGATATCTTCGGGCAGCGATTTCGGATTGCAAACGACGTCGAAATCTGCGGCGCGCGCGATCGCTCTGCTCGCCGAAAGCGAACTCAAGCCGCGCTTGGATAAAGCGACGTTCGAGCAAGCGCGGGAGCGCACGATCGCTCAACTCGGCACGTCGCTCAATAGTACGGGCACCGTCGCGTCACGTCGCGCGGCGAGCAAACTCTTGCCGGCCGGGGATCCCGCGCTGCGGCAGCCGACGATTGAGGGTCTCCAAGCGTTGACTCTCGACGACGTGACGGCGTACTACGCGCAAACGATGCGGCCGGATCTCGCGACGATCGCCGTCGTCGGAAACATTACGCCCGAAGCCGCACGAGCGGCCGTGGAACGCGCGTTCTCCGGATGGCATGCGACGGGCGCGCCGCCCGTTCTCGAGCTTCCGGCGATTCCCCTCAACCTCCCGGCCGACGTCAGCGTCGAAATACCCTCGGGAACGCAAGACGACGTCACGTTCCGGCAAATCGTAGCGCTCGACCGTTCCTCACCCGATTACTATCCGTTGCAACTCGGCAACGCGATGCTCGGCGGGGGCTCGCTCGGGCCCGAACAAAGCCGGCTCTTTCGCGATCTGCGGCAAGAAGCGGGACTCGTGTACAGCATCGCATCGGAACTGTCCGTCGATAAAACGCGCTCGCAAATTTCCATTCACTTCGCGTGCCTGCCGGGTAATCGGGCTCGCATCGGATCCTTGATCGACGACGAGATCGCGAAGTTCAAGACGGAGCCGGCAGGCGATTTCGAACTGTCGCTTGCGAAAGCATCGATCGTGCGCCGCACGTTGATTGCCGACTCTTCGGAAAGCTCGATCGGTAGTTCTCTCTTAGGCGATGCCTCCGGCGGCTATCCGCTCGATCAGAACCGAATCGATGCGCGCCAGATCATCGCGACGGACGCGAGTTCGGTACGGAAGGCTTTCTCGACGTACGTTCACCCGGAGAACTTCGTGCGCGTGGTCGTCGGACCGAAATAAGTGTCGCGCTCGAATTAGCGGCTAACTATCCTCGAAACAGAGGGATGTGCTTTTAGAGTTAACTTAAGTTCGGCTTAGCAATCGAAGCGGCCGAGAGGTTTGCGCGTGAAGTCCGCAGAGAAGAGAGGACTACGGGCGGACGCGCATGAGGATCGTTTGTATGAGCTTTAAAGCAGCCGGCTTTTTAACGCTATCGATCTGCGTGGCGGTTACCGCCGCGTACGGTACCGCATCGAGCGCGCCCACGAGTTCGAGTTTGCAATACGATGAGATCGTGCGCGTCGTCGTCGGGCAAGCGACGCCTCCGCCGCCCGGTGCCTTTCAAGCGGATTTAGCGGCTATTCAAAATCCGCCGGCCGATCAAGCCGCAACGGCGCCGCCGAAGAAGCATGGTTTCGGCAACATACTCGGAGCGGTTTTAACCGGGCAAAGCCCGATCGACGCAGCGGGCGACGACCTCACGCAGAACGCGATGTCGCATATGATGGATCACGCGATGGAGGGCATGCTCGGTTCGCTGAACGCTTTCACCGCCTTTATGAAACAAGGTAAAGTCGCGCGCTACGCATTCTTCAACGGCTGGGAGCGCGTCGACGATACGGCCGCGCAAACGGCGACCATATCCAAGTTCGATAGGCATCAAATCATCGAACTCGATTTAAAGAAGAAGACGTATCGGACGATCGATACCTCCGAGAAACCGGAAACGGCCGAAACGGAGGCTCCCGTTAAGCACCCGTCGCGTTCCAGAAGCGCGCCGGAACAACGCGAACAGCCCGGAACCGCCGTCGTCGACTTATCGTTACAAGGCAGGTCGCTCGGCCCACAAGTGCTCGACGGCATCCCGACCTCCGGCTTCGTCAACAAGATGACGCTCGCGATGACGCAGGCGACCGGCTCTTGCCGCAACGGATCGTTCTCGATGAAGAGTTCGCAGTATTTTTCACGCTTTGCGGAACCGCAAGTTGCCTATGCTTCCGCTGCGGCGCGCCCGGCCGCGCGCGTCCCGACCGATCCGCGCAGCATGGTGACCCGGGGCGGCTGCATGCCGACGTTTACGATGCATAATAGCGGCCCGACGCCGCCGACCGGCCGGTTCATGATGTATTCGAATATCGCCATGCAGCCGCAGCAGGAGGCCGCGTCCGGGGCGTCCGCAAGTCCGGCCGGAAGCTCCAGCTTCGCATTCGTAACCGAACGCGGAAACGTTCATACGCTCTCGCCGTCGACGGCCGCCGGCCTCTTCGAATTTCCGCCCGACTTCACTCCGGAAAAATAAGCGGTTCGTTTATCCGCCGTCTTCGAGTAACGCGCGCAAGCGGGGTTTATCGACCTTACCCATCGCGTTACGCGGAAGTGCCGCGGTGCGATACAGTGCCTTCGGCACTTTGAAGCTCGCGAGCCGTTTGCGTAAACTCGCGCCGACTTCTTCGAAGTCGACGCTATCGTCCGCTTCGAGAAAAGCGACCGGAAGTTCGCCGCGCGCGGTGTCGCTGCGTCCGATTACGGCTGCGGCGCGGATGCCGGGATAGAGCAGCAGTTCGTCTTCGATCTCGCGCGGGTAGATATTGAAGCCGCCGCTGATGATGAGTTCTTTCGTGCGACCGACGATCGCGTAACCGCGCTCCGGATCGAAGGTTGCGAGATCGCCGCTACGATACCAGCGCCGCCCCGAGTCATCGAGAAAGAAGGCGGCGGCGGTAGCGGCCGCGTTGCGCCAATAACCCGCGCAGACGTTAGGTCCGCTAACGGCGATCTCACCGATCGCGCCCCGCGCCGCGTCACGATCGTTTCCATCGATCAGCCGCACGGCGACACCCGGAAACGGAAAGCCGACGGTTCCCGCATAGCGCGGCCCTTCGTAACGATTCGTCAGTGCGAACCCGAATTCGGTCGAGCCGTAGCGTTCGAGAACCTCGGCATCGAAGCGCTCCGCGAACGCCGCATGAACGCTCGCCGGCAGCGCGGCCGAACCCGAGACGAAGAGCCGCACGTGCCCTAGCGAGACGTCGTCCGCCGACTCGAGAAGTCGCACGTACATCGTCGGGACGCCGAAGAACATCGTCGTCTCTCCGGCGCGTAACGTCGCGAGCACGTCGTCCGCGACGAAGCGCTCGCGTAGCGAAAGCCGCGCTCCGGCAACGAGCGTTCCGTTGAGGCCCGCGCACAGGCCGTGCACGTGAAAGAGCGGCAGCGTTAAGAGAAGCTCGTCGCGTGCCGTCCATTGCCACGCGAGGATTAGCTGATCTGCGATCGCGGCGAGATTTGCGTGGGTCAACATCGCGCCTTTGGCGCGCCCGGTCGTGCCGCTCGTATAGATGAGTACGGCGAGATCGTCTGCGGTCGGCGCGCGCTTGCCCGAGCGCGCCGTATCACGATCGAGCGAGGGGTCCGCGGCCCACGCGGCTACGTCGCCGAGCGCCACGACGGTCGCGTCGCACTGCGCGGGAACGAAGGCGCGACTCGCTTCCGAAACGGCGATCGCACCGGCCGCGGAATCTTCGATTACGCGCGTGAGATCGGCTTCGCGATACAAAACGTTCGTCGGAACGACGATAGCGCCGGCGCGCAGCGCACCGAGATACGCGTAGACGAATGCGTGGCTGTTTTCGGCGTAAAGCACGATGCGCTCGCCCGCTCTAACGCCACGCTGCCATAACCCGGACGCCACGCGCTGCGAACCGAGCCGTAAATCGTCGTAGCTTAGTCCGTCGACGGCCCGCGCGTGCGGCGTCCGCACGGCGTGCGCGTCGAGGCTCTCGAGAAGCGTCATTACCTTCCCGCAGGCACGAGTGTCGCCGAATACTCTTGGTTGACGTCTCGATTCGTGTAGTCGCGCATGCGCGACGCCGCCGAAAGCGAGATGACGGAGCAAAGTGCGATATACGCCGCGATGGCGTAGCCCGTATGATAGGTCGCGAAGAGATACGTCGCGATGAGCGGTGCCGGACCGCCCGCGATAATTGAGGCGAGTTGATAGCCGATCGACGCGCCGCTATAGCGTAAGCGCGGCGTAAAGCTTTCGGCGATGAATGCGGCTTGTGGCCCGTATTGCATATCGTGGAAAAGCAACGATAAGAAGATCGCGGCGAAGATGAGTGCCGGTACGGCCGTATTGAGCAACGCGAAGTAAACGAAACCGAAAATGCCGGTAAGCGCCGAGCCGATCATGTACATTCTACGCCGGCCGATGCGGTCCGATACGTGTCCGAATAGCGGATTCCACACGAGCGATCCCAGCGCCGCTAGGAGCACGGCGAAGAGCAACAACGTCCGCGGCTGTTTGAGCGCATCGACGCCGTACGAAAAGATGAAGGCCGTGTAGATATAAAACGGCGCTTGTTCCGATAGTCGCACGAGGGCGCTCAGGATCACCTCACGCCACTGCGTACGCAACACTTCGCGCACCGGCGCGACTTCGATACGATTATCTCTAACGATCTGCCGGAACGTCGGCGTTTCGATAATGCCGATGCGGATGTAAAGACCGATTCCGACGAGCAACGCGCTTAAGAAAAATGGAATCCGCCAACCCCACGTGAGAAAGTCGGGTCCGGAAAGGGCGCTAAATCCGAGCACGGCCAGATTAGCGAGAAAGAGGCCCGCGGGAACCCCGAATTGCGGCCAGCTCGCGATTAGTCCGCGACGTTTATTGGTCTTCGCCCACTCCATAGCGAGCAGCACCGAACCGCCCCATTCGCCGCCGACGCCGATGCCTTGCACGAACCGGAGCACGGTGAGCAATACCGCGCCCCAAATGCCGATCTGCGCGTATCCGGGTACGAAGCCGACGAGAAACGTCGCGACGCCCATAAGAAGCAACGTCGCGATCAGCGCCGATTTGCGACCCATGCGATCCCCGAAGTGGCCGAAGATCGCCGCCCCGATCGGACGCGCGATAAAGCCGACGGCGTAGATGAGGAAGGCTTGCAGCGTGCCGACCAGCGGATCGCTTTTCGGAAAGAACAGTTTGGCGAAGACGAGCCCCGTCACCGTACTGTACAAGAAGAAATCGTACCACTCGATCGACGTGCCGATCGTACTTGCGATCACGGCCCGCGTGAGCTGGCGGCGCTGTTCGGCCGGGGTGATTAGAGTTGCAGCCGCCATCGGTCCCTCATATCATTTAGCGATTAAGCGAAACGCCGTTATCTGTCGAGTGCCCTTAGAACGCCGTCGTTCGCTATTGGTTAAACGGCACGGTCGTTGCGTGAGCCGCTGCGCTAATCCTACGAGCAACGTTTCGGCTCGAGCGGAGGTCTCGGTCGGTGAATTGCATGTAAGTGGTCGCTTACGAGAAACGACCGACCGATGCAAATCGGAATCGATAGTTTCGCCGCCGCCGTAGCCGATCCGATCACGGGGGTAACGATCGACCCGAGCCTGCGCTTGCGGAACTTGCTCGAAGAAATCGAACTTGCGGACCAAGCCGGTCTCGACGTCTTCGGCATCGGCGAGCATCACCGTCGCGAATACCTCGACTCCGCGCCGACCATCATTCTCGCGGCCGCCGCCGCGCGAACCAAACGCATCCGCCTCTCGAGCGCCGTCACGGTACTGAGCGCCGCAGATCCCGTACGAGTGTTCCAAGAGTTCGCAACGCTCGATCTCATTTCGGGAGGCCGCGCCGAGATCGTCGCCGGGCGCGGATCGTTCGTCGAGGCCTATCCGTTATTCGGTTTGGATCTCAACGATTACGACTCGCTCTTCGCAGAAAAACTCGATCTGTTACTCAAGCTGCGTGCGAGTACGAGCGTTCGCCGGTCGGGCAAGCATCGGGCGCCGCTTACCGGGCAAGGCGTCTATCCGCGACCGCTCCAGAATCCGCTTCCGATTTGGCTCGGCGTCGGCGGTACGCCCGAATCGTTCGTGCGCGCGGGCGTGCTCGGCTTGCCGCTGATGGTCGCCATCATCGGTGGCGACCCGCGCCATTTTCGGCTGCTGATCGATGCGTACCGCGCCGCGGGCGCCCGCGCGGGCCACGCACCCGAGAAGCTGATCGTCGGCCTGCATTCGATCGGCTTCGTCGGCGACACCTCACAGCTCGCCGCGGACGATTTCTATCCGGGCTACGCGAAAGCGTTTACGGAAATCGGTAAGGAGCGCGGGTGGCCGCCGACCACTCGCGCGCAATTCGATGCGACGCGTGGTCCGCGCGGCGCGCTTCTCATCGGAGATCCGGAAACGGTCGTTGCGAAGATACTCGCCGAGAACGAAGCGCTCGGCGGAATCTCACGCCTTAACTTTCAGATGACGGTCGCGACGCTGTCGCATGCGAAGATGATGCATGCGATCGAATTACTCGGCACGCGCGTCGCGCCGATGGTTCGCAAGGAACTCGCCATTACGTAGTGGAGAACTCAAGCACGATGAAGTCGCTCGCTCGTACTTTCGCATTCGCAGTGGCGTGCTCGCCCGCGTTTACGGCCGGCGCTCTCGGAGCGCAGCCGCCGGATCTGCCCGTCGCCCCGCAGGCGGCTTCCGCGTCGCCGCAGCCGGAACGGTCTGCCATACCGATGCACGTGAGGAGCGGCATCGCTTGGCATTTCTTTTCGGCCCGACGAAAGGCTCCGGTAACGTACGGCTACATGAAACAAGCGAGTGACGATCGCGACGGACTATCGCGGCTTCAGGATCAAGCGCGCCAACTTCGTCCGCCCCGTTAATCTGGAACGGCGGAGCCGACGGCCGTTTGGACGCGCGCGTACGATAGTCTGCGTTCCGGAGCCACGACGACCGAATCGATTCTCACGCCGGCTGCGATGCGAACGCGCGGCGTAAAGCGCCTGTTCTCTTTGCCGACGCCGGGCAACGCCGGTTGCGGATCGAGGCGGCGATAGTTACAATATGACCGCTAAACACTAATCTGTTGCGACGGTCTCGATCGGGCGAGTAACGATGATGACGTTCTCCCATGCGAGCGGCTCGGCCGCAGCCGGGACGTTCGGCTGTTCCGGTTGCCGTGCGCGTTTGCGCAGGCGCGGCTTGCGCTCGGATAGCGGTCCGGTAACGGGTAATTCATGCGCGATCGCCGCGATGGGCGCAACCTCAAGCGTCGGCGCGAAGCGGATCTGTGCGCCGAACTCTTCTAATATTTCGGCCGCGCGCGTGGCGCCGGCTGCGGCGGCATCCACCACCACCACGGCCGGCTCGTCGCTCGCCCGTTCTTCGGCGTCGCCCGATTCGAACGACGCACGCGCATAACCCGCGTTTTTGAGTACGCGCAAGGCGCGTTCGGCCGGCGCGAAAGCGTGAAAGGCGCCATACATCACCGTGCCCTGGGGACGAGTGTCGAAGTCGCTCATTATCGCCCGTAGCGTAGTCGGTCGCGAGCGCGAAATCCTTCGAGCGGGAGCCCTCGTACGAGGGCGCGTACGACGCCGTATGAGCTTCTGTCTACGAGCGACGCTCGCTCTTGCGTCGTTCGCACTTTCGTGTGCTCCCGCGACCGCCCTACCGCGCGTCGCGACGACGCCCGAAGATATTACGCGCATCGCGTACATCTCGTCTGCGATGATCTCGCACCGCGGCGACCGTGTCGCTTTTTTGGTGAGCCGCCTCGACGCGCCGGCGAACGCGTATCGTCGTACGCTGTGGATCGTCGGTTCGAGCGGCGCGGGTTTACGGCAACTTACGAGCGGCGATGACGACGGCGACCCGCAGTGGTCGCCGAACGATGGCGCGCTCGCTTTCACGAGTTCGCGCGAGGGAGGCCATTCGCAGATCTATCGCTTGGAACTGAGCGGCGGCGAAGCACGCAGGCTAACGAACGAAGCGGAAGGAGCGAACGCGCCGCGCTGGTCGCACGACGGGTCGCGCCTCATGTATGCGGCGACGTTCGTCGACCCGGCTCCCAAAACGCACCTCGACGAAC
>CAXTIY010000075.1:0-11787 GCA_964244215.1 uncultured bacterium | reverse complement strand
CGAACGCGCCGCGCTGGTCGCACGAGGGGTCGCGCCTCATGTATGCGGCGACTTTCGTCGACCCGACTCCCAAAACGCACCTCGCCGAACGCGCAGCCGGCGCGACGTTGGACGATAAGCATCGGCGCTCCGATATTCGCACGACCGACCGTTTAGATTTTGAGGTCAACGGCGAAGGCGAGACGTTCTCGCGGCACACGCATCTGCTCGTGATGCGCGCGGACGGTACGGGGCGCAGAGCGCTCACTCCGCTTTCGCCTTGGTCGGAAACGGCGGCGACGTGGTCGTACGACGATCGCAATATCGCGTTCGTTTCGCTACGGCGGCCGGTCGATGCGGCGCGGATCGATAGCGACGTCTACGTCGTCGCGGCGAGCGGTGGCGCGCTTCGTCGCTTGCCGCTCGCGCATCGCGGAAACGGCTCTCCCGCGTGGACGCACGATTCGCGCTCGGTTTACGTAACGGTCATCTCGCACGACGATCCCGCGGGCTTGCCCGGCATCGATCTCGCGCGGATTAGCGGCGGCGAGCGCACCGTCGTTGCGGAAAATCGCGTCTTATTCGGCGACGCCGTGCTCACCGATATGCGCGAGGAAGGCCTCGGCTGCGGTCCCCTGGTCGAGCCGCGCGACGTGGCGTTCGTCGCCGACGTGAGCTTGCCCGGAGCGACGGCACTCGAGCGGTTCGATGCGAAGACCGGCCGCATGTCGCCGCTCGTCGCGCGCGGAGACGAAATCGCCGAATGTTCAGCCGACGACGCCGTGAAGCGGCTCGCCTACGTCGCATCGGATGCGATGCATCCCGGAGAAATCTTCGTCGCCGATCTCGCCCGCGGCGGCTCCGCGCAGATCACGCATCTCAACGACCCCTATCTCGCACGCGCGATTATTTCCAAACCGCAGCGGTTGCGCGTTCGCGACGAAGCCGGCTTCGAAGTCTACGCGTGGTTCTTACCGGCTCGTGCGACGCCCGGTACGCGCTCCCCGACGTTACTGGAGATTCACGGCGGCCCGGGAGCCGAGTTCGGTAACAGCTTCTTTCAAGAGATGCAGATGCTCGCCGGCCGCGGCTATAACGTCGTCTATGCCGACCCGCGCGGCAGTACCGGTTTTGGGTACGCGTTCTCCGCGGCGCTTTCGAAAAATTGGGGCGATCCGATGTTCGCAGATGAGATGGCCGTGATGGACGCCGTCGCGAAGCGCCCCGATGTCGATACGAATCGACTCGGCGTGCTCGGCGGAAGTTACGGTGGTTACGCGACCCTCTGGGTAATCGGTCACACGCATCGCTTCCGCGCGGCCGTTGCCGAACGCGTGGTCAGTAATATGACGTCGTCGTTTCTGGCCTGCGACGAGTGCTCGTCGACGAGCAGCGTCTATTCGTTCGGGAACCCGTGGGACCACGAGGATGCCGCATGGCGGCAGTCTCCGATCGCGTCGCTCGAAAACGTAACGACTCCGCTTTTATTACTCCATTCCGATGGAGATACGCGCACGCCGCTCGTCGATGCCGATCAATGGTTCACGCTTGCGAAAGAGGCGCACGAACCGATCACGTACGTGCAAGTGCCGCGCGAAAATCACGATCTCAACCGCACGGGCGAACCGATCCATCGCATCGAACGCTTGCACCTCATCGCTAATTGGTTTGCGAAGGGGCTCGAGTGATGCGCCGCGTTATCGCCGTCGCATTCGCGGCCGTGCTATGCGGGCCGTTCGCACGGGCTCTCGCGGACGATACGAAGCGTTCGATCGTGCCGGAAGATTTATTCAAGATGCAATTCGTTTCGAGCGCGGCGATTTCGCACGACGGCACGCGCGTGGCTTTCGTCGTGACGCGGCCCGATTTGGAAAAGAACACGTATCTCTCGAACGTTTGGCTCGCCGAGACGGATGGTTCGCGCGTCGTGCAACTGACGCGCGGCGATCACGACGGGGGTCCCGCTTGGTCGCCGGACGATCGACGGATCGCGTTCACGCGCGCTATGGGCGCGCCGCCGCAGATCTACTTAATCGAACTTTCCGGAGGCGAAGCGCGCCCGCTCACGCACCAAAAGGCGGGCGCGAGCGACCCCGTTTGGTCGCACGACGGCACGCGTCTCGCGTTCACGGGCACGACCGTGGACGAAGCACCGGAATCGCTCGTCGACTGGCGAGCGCTCGGTGTGAGCGCTCCGAAGAAACACGAGAAAACCGATATCCGCACGCTGCCGTGGCCGCGCTACCAGGCGAACGGGGCAGGCTATATCTACGATAAGCACGAGCACGTGTGGACGATCGATCGCGACGGCACCCACGCCACGCAAATTACGTCGGGCGCCGACGGCGAAACGTTCTCGGCATGGTCGCCGGATGACGAGCGAATCGCGTATCAGTCGACGGCGCTCGCGGGTCCCCAAGGCGATACGGGGCGGATCTTTACCGTTGCCGCAAGTGGCGGCACGCCTGCGCCGATCGCCGTTTCACATTACGGCGCGTTCGCTCCGGTGTTCACGCACGACGGCAAGCGCGTCGTATTTCATTATACCGACGCGCACGACGATGGCGGGTATCCGGCGCTCGCGAGTGCGGACCCGAGCGGTGCGAACGAGACGACGGCGATCGCGCAGAATACCGTCGCGTTCGGCGACGCCGTCATCAGCGATACAAAGGAAGGCGGAAGCGGCTGCGGGATCCTCGCTCCGGACGATCGATCCTATATCGCGCTCGTCAGCGTTCCGGGAGCGACCGAAATCGATGCCTTCGACCTCGCATCGGGAAAGCGTTCGCAGATCGCGAGCGGGCAACGCGAGATCGAAGATTGCTCGCTAAGCCGCGACGCGAGCATGGTCGCCTACACCGCGGGTAATGCGACGCATTTGGCCGAGATCTACGTCGTTATGCGTAGCGGCGGCCCCGCGCGACAACTCACGCATTTCAACGACGCTCTGACGAACGGCCTCGCGCTCTCGCAGCCCGAGGCGCACAGCATCGGAAACGGCCGGGGCGGGACCGTCGCCTACTACGTGCTACGCCCGCCCGGAGCTGTTCCGGGCAAACGCTATCCGACGATCCTCGATATTCACGGCGGCCCCGCGACCGAATTCGGTGATAGCTTCTTTCACGAATTTCAAGTGCTCGCGGCGCGCGGTTATAACGTCGTCTATGCGAATCCGCGCGGCAGCGTCGGGTACGGTTACGATTGGGAAGAAGCGTTGCTCGGCGATTGGGGCGATGCGATGATGACGGACGAGATGGCCGTGATGGACGAAGTCGTCAAACGCGATGACGTCGATACCGCGCACACCTTCGTATCGGGCGGAAGCTATGGCGGCTATGCGACGCTCTGGGTGATCTCTCATACGAATCGCTTTAAAGCGGCGCTCGCCGAACGTCCGGCCGTTAATCTTTTTACCGAAGCGTTAACGGCCGACTTCGCCGCGCCGCTCGCTTTTCAAGGACCACCCGGCACCTCGCACGCGTGGGGACCGCCGCTGCGCAATTACGCGACGCTCTGGCAGCAGTCTCCGCTCGCGCACGTCGCGGACGTACGCACGCCGCTCATGCTGCTGCATAGCGATAAAGACACGCGCACGCCTCTCGCGGAAACGTTACAAGAATACGAGGCGCTCAAAATGCTCGGCCGTCCGGTCGTGCTCGTGCAGGTGCCGCGCGACACGCACGATCTCTCGCGCACGGGCGAACCGATCCATCGCGTAGAGCGGCTCAACATTATCAGCGACTGGTTCTCGCGCTATTCGGCGAGGAAATAAAGTATCGGGAGTCGCAGTTAAGTTTGAATTTTTATTGCCACTGATCCCTTAAGGGGGAGGTTTACGTTGGCCAGCTTCTCTTCGCGCCCGACCGACTCGAGTGCAGGTTCGGAATCTGCGGGAGTAAGCAGGCGCACCTGGCTGCGCGACGCGGCGGTTTTGATCGGAACGTTATCGGCCGGGTCCGCGCTCGCAGCGCTCGCCCCGAGCCGGGTTTGGGCGCTCGAACTCACCGGGCTTAACAAACACGAAGGCGAGACGCTTCTCGCTCTGACGCAGACGATCTACCCGCACGCCTCGATGCCGACCGCGATCTACGCGCTGGCCGTTAAAGATCTCGACGTCGCCGCTGCGAAAGATCCGGCCGGCGCCCGATTGGTCCGTGACGGCGTCGCGAAGCTCGACGCGACGGCAGGCGGACATTTCGCAATCGCGAGCGGAGCCGAGCGCCTGGCCGTGGCGCGTAAGATCGAAGGCACGCCGTTTTTCGAAACCGTGCGTTCGACGTGCATAACCTCGCTCTATAACAACGATATGGCGTTCGCGCATTTCGGTTACGAAGGCGCGTCGTGGCCCAAGGGTGGCTATATCCGGCGCGGCTTCGACGATCTCGCTTGGCTGCCGAGCCCTCCGGGAAGCGCGAGCCCGCCCGTCGCCGTGCTGCCGACGCACGAGGAGCGCTAAAATGGCGAGATTCGATTACACCGACGATTCGGTCGTCGTCATCGTGGGTTCGGGTGCCGGCGGCGGTACGCTCGCGAACGAATTAACGCAGCAGGGCGTGCGCGTCGTGTTGCTCGAGGCGGGCAAACGGCAGTCGAGCGCGACGTTCGTTAACGACGAATGGCCGTCGTTCCATCAATTAGCGTGGACCGATAAGCGGACGACATCCGGTACGTGGCGCGTGGCCAAAGACTTTCCGAATTTACCCGCTTGGACGTGCAAAACCGTCGGTGGTACGACGACGCACTGGGCGGGCGCCTCGCTCCGCATTCGTGAATCCGAGTTCCGCGCGAAGACGACGTTCGGCACGATCGACAACGCGAATCTGCTCGATTGGCCCGTATCGTATTCGGAGCTCGAACCGTATTACGAACGCGCCGAGCAGAAGATGGGCGTAACGCGCACGAGTAGCGGCAATCTCGGGCTGCCCGGCAATAATAATTTTAAAGTCATGTATAACGGTGCGACCAAAGTCGGCTACAAAGAATGCAGCACGGGCCACATGGCGATCAATAGCCATACCCGCGATGGCCGTAGCGGTTGCATGCAACTCGGCTTCTGCTTTCAAGGCTGCAAGTCGGGCGCGAAGTGGTCGACGCTATACACGGAGATCCCGCGCGCCGAAGCGACGGGCTTGCTCGATCTTCGCCCGGAATCTCATGCGCTGCATATAGAACACGATACCAAGGGCAAAGTGACGGGCGTCGTGTACGTCGACGCCACGGGCGCGCAGCAACGGCAAAAAGCGCGGCTCGTCGCGATCGCGGCGAACTCGATCGAAACGCCGCGCTTATTGCTCAACTCGGCCTCGAACGATTATCCCGACGGCATGGCCAATAGTTCCGGTCAAGTCGGCCGCAATTATATGCGTCACCTAACGGGGTCGGTGTACGGCGTGTTCGACGAGCCGGTGCACATGTATCGCGGCACGACGATGGCCGGCATCGTACAAGATGAAATCGTGAATAAGCCGTCGCGCGGATTCGTCGGCGGTTACGAGATGGAAACGATCTCCCTCGGCTTGCCGTTCATGGCGGCCTTCGTAAATCCGGGCGCGTGGGGATCCGAGTTCACGTCGATCATGGATGAATACACGCATACGGCCGGCATGTGGATCGTCGGCGAAGATATGCCGCGCGTAACCAATCGCGTAACGCTTAATGAAGAAGTCAAAGATCAGAACGGGATGCCCGTGGCAAACGTGCACTACGACGATCATCCAAACGACTTGGCCATGCGTGCCCACGCGTTCAAAGCGGGCGCGAGTATCTATAACGCGGTCGGAGCGAAGCGCATCGTGGAAACGCCGCCGTATCCCTCGACGCACAATCTCGGGACGTGCCGCATGGCCGAAGATCCCAAACTCGGCGTGGTGAACGCCCACGGGCAATCGCACGAGATATCGAATCTATTTATTTCCGACGGCAGCCAATTCACCACCAGTGCCGCCGAAAATCCGACGCTCACGATCGTGACGCTCGCGATCCGTCAGGCCGAATACATCGCTTCGGCTATGAAAAAGCAGCTCGTTTAGTCGAGCGATGTCTGGGCTCGGGTAAACCTGGTTTCGGTCTCGAGGCGCACCGGAGCAAAGGCTCGGTGCGCCGATGGGGTCGTCTCAGGGTGCTTTGGAAGACAGTTGCAAACCGCAGCCTGTTTTTTTCTTACGTCAGAACCTAAGGAGCAAGGCCGCTAGAAGCGATTGACTTTAGCACCCGTTCTCGATACCATCTGTGTGGATTCCATATGGATGGTAAGAAGATGGAACAAAGAAATCGGGTCGTGGAGACCGAGAAGATAACTGTGAACCTAGGCTACGTCGACCTCGGGCATATCGACCTCATGGTGCACGAAGGCTTTTACTCGAATCGGACCGATTTCGTCCGCACGTCGATCCGCAATCAACTCGAACGGCATGCGGATGTTGCGGCCGGTGCCGTCGCTCGGAAACGACTCGATCTGGGCCTGCGGCATTTCAGTCGCGACGATCTGGAACGGGTGAACGCTGCGGGGGAGATGCTCGAAATTCGCGTGCTCGGTTTAGCCACGATCGCAGCCGACGTTACTCCGGAACTGGCGCGTGCGACGATCGCCTCGATCGACGTCTTGGGAGGGTTGCGAGCATCGGCGGCCGTCAAAGCGGCCCTGCTCGATCGGTTCGTATGAGTCTTTCACCGCTGCGCTTGATTAAAGAAACTCTGCGCAAAGCAAACCTTACGAGCACTCCAAGTACTGCTAGCAGTCCGAGCACTCCAAGCACTCCGAGCCCGAAGGACTCGCTTGCGAACGTTGGAGCGCAGCTTCGCGATCGGCTCGGATTGCGGGCGCCTGCGCCCGAAGCCGCGCCCACGCGAGGAAAGTTCATCGCCGGATCGTTCCGCGGCGCCGCGGGCGAACGTGCGTACAAGTTGTACGTGCCGAGCGGTTATCACGGAGCGCCGGTTCCGCTCGTCGTTATGCTGCACGGTTGCACGCAGTCGCCGGACGATTTCGCGGCCGGCACGCGGATGAACGAACTCGCGGAGAAGCGCACGTTCCTAGTTGCCTATCCGGCGCAGTCGGCAACGGCGAACGGTTCGAAATGCTGGAATTGGTTCAAGCCCGAGAATCAAACGCGTGGCGGAGGTGAACCCTCGATCGTCGCGGGCTTAACGCGTTTCATTTCGAGCAGCTACGCGGTCGACGCTCGTCGCGTCTACGTCGCCGGTCTCTCGGCGGGCGGCGCGGCCGCCGCGGTTCTGGGCGCGACGTATCCCGATATCTTCGCGGCGGCGGGGGTCCATTCCGGGCTACCGGTGGGCGCCGCTCGAGACGTCATGTCCGCTTTGAGCGCGATGCGCAAAGGCAAAGCGAACGCGAACCAACAGCGCGAGCGAAGCTCTATTCCGACGATCGTTTTTCATAGCGACGGCGACGCGACGGTGCATCCCGATAACGGTCAGGCCGTTGTTGCGGCATCGGCCCATGCGCGACTCGCGGCAGCGGTCGTTGCCGGCGGCGTTCCGGGTGGACGCACCTATACTCGGACCACGTACCGACATGCGAGCGGAGCGATACCGCTCGAATCCTGGCTCGTGCACGGTGCTCCACACGCATGGTCCGGCGGCAGCGCGGCCGGTTCTTACACGGACCCGCTCGGCCCCGACGCAACGACCGAGATGATCCGATTCTTCCTCGCGCACGAGTTGCCCGATTCTAAGAACTTGTAGCCGCCTAGCGGCTCCACGCGTAATTCCGATCGTTTCGTCTCGCCGTCGCGGCCACCGGTTTCTCCAGCGCCTCTTGCATCGATGCGACCACGCGTACGAGTTTCTGCATGCGACACGCTTCGAACACGCGGCGCGAAAGGGTGTCCGGCGCGACGACGACCGTGAGCCGCGAGCCGAGCCGCTTCGCGCAACGCAGTAGAACGTTCACTCCCGTGGAGTCGCAATATTCGCAGTGTTCGAGCGAGACGACGATACGGCGCGCGGCGCTCGCCGCAAGCGTTGCTAAGACGCGTTCGAACGCGCTTTGCGATCCGATGTCGAGACTCTGCCAAACCGTAAGTATCGTTCTGTCGCCGCTGCGTTCGATATTGAACATAGGGTGTGCCTCATACGAGCTTGCGTTTGCCCATAGTAAAGCGGCGCTTGCTGTGATTACCCATATACACGAATGAGGGTTTAATGAGCTTATGCGCGCGCGAGCTCCCGATAGAGCTTCGCATAGCGTCGCGCCGGGCGGCGCCAGGAGACATCGGTCTTCATGCCGTTGCTTTGCAGACGCTGCCACGTATCGCGATCGCGATGCAGCTCGGCCGTCCGCGCGAGCGCGGCTTCGAGCATTTCCTGCGTCGGTGGAGCGAACTGGACGCCCGTGCCGACTTTGGCCGCGACCGCCATTTCGCTCGCATCGATCACGGTATCTGCGAGCCCGCCGACGCGCGCGACGACGGGCACGGCACCGTAACGCAGCGCGCAGAGTTGCGTTAACCCGCATGGTTCGAAGCGCGACGGAACCAGTAGAGCGGTCGCGCCCGCTTGAATAAGATGCGCGAGCGTTTCATCGTAACCGACGAAGCAGCCGATGCGGCCGGCGTTCGCCACGGCCGCAGCCGCGAACGCGGTCTCTAAATCCGCGTCGCCCGCACCGAGCACGGCGAGTTGCGCGCCCGTCTCGAGCAGTCGCGGCAACGCCGCGAGTAAGAGATCGAGGCCCTTCTGCCAAGAGAAACGGCTGATCACGCCGATCACGAGGGCTTCGGGATCTTCGTTCAATCCGAAGCGCGCTTGCAGAGCCGCCGTGTTCGCCGCGCGCCCGCGCATCTTGCCCGCGCTGAAATGAGCTGCAATGGCGGGATCGGTCGCCGGATCCCACACGTCGTCGTCGATGCCGTTGAGAATCCCCGAGACGACCGAAGCGCGGCTGCGCAGCAAGCCGTCGAGTCCCATGCCCGAGTCTCTCGTCGCGATCTCGACCGCATACGTCGGGGAGACGGTCGTGATGCGATCGGCGAACTGCAGCCCCGCTTTCAAGAAACTGATCGTATTAAAATATTCGAGACCGTCGACCGCGTACGCCGTCGCGGGAAAGCCGAGCGCGTGCAGCAGCGCGGGCGGAAACTGGCCCTGAAACGCGAGGTTGTGCACCGTCATGACGGTCGGGGGGCGGCGTCCGCCCGCGTAGTGCAGATACGCTGGGGCCAGGCCCGCTTGCCAATCGTGTGCGTGAACGATATCGGGCGCATACCCTTCGATCGCGCCACCTCCGATATCGGCCGCGACGCGCGCGAGTGCTCCGAAGCGGAACGCGTTATCGGACCAATCGAGGCCGTCCGGGCCCGAATAGATGTTGCCGCTGCGAGCGTAGAGATGCGGTGCGTCGAGCACGAAGAGTTGCAGCCCCGCGGTCGCTCCCGCGATGACGCGCGCTTCGCCGCCGAAGAAGTTCGGCAGCGTTAGAACGGCCGAAGGCGCCTCGAGCGATTTCAGTACCGCCGTGTAACCCGGCACGAGCGTCGTAACCGCGACGTGTTCGGCTGCGAGGGCCTTCGGAAGCGCGCCGACGACGTCGGCTAGGCCTCCCGTTTTAATTACCGGATAAATCTCGGAGGCGACCGAGAGTATCCGCAGCCCGCTCACGATTAGAGCGCGTCGATCATCGCTTGCGTGATGAGCGAGATGCCTTTGTCGGTTCTGCGGAAGCGTTTCGCATCGAATTCGGGATCTTCGCCGACGACGAGACCGCTCGGAATACGCACGCCGCGATCGACCACGACGTTCGAGAGGCGCGCGTGTCGTGCGACGTCGACGTACGGCAGCACGACCGCCCCTTCGAGCTTCGCGAACGAGTGAATGTGCGCGCCCGTGAATAGCAGCGAACGGCGCGTCGCGGCGCCCGAAACCACGCAGCCGCCGGAAACGAGCGAACTGATCGCTTCGCCGCGGCGTCCCTCTTCATCGTGCACGAACTTCGCGGGCGGCACGACTTCGCCGTAGGTCCAGATCGGCCAATCTTGATCGTAGAGGTCGAGTGCCGGCACGAAATCGGTGAGGTCGATGTTGGCTTCCCAATACGCATCCACGGTGCCCGCATCGCGCCAATACGCCTCCGCCGACGTGCTCGAACGAACGCACGAATCTTCGAAACGGTGCGCGATCGCATGGCCGTGCTCGACGATATACGGAATGATATCTTTGCCGAAATCGTGATTCGAATTCGGATCCGCCGCATCGCGTTGCAACTGTTCGAATAAAAAATCCGTGTGGAAAACGTAAATGCCCATGCTCGCGAAAGCCATGTCGGGTTTGTCGGGCATGCCGGGCGGATCTTTCGGCTTCTCGAGAAAGCCGATCACGCGATCGTTATCGTCGACGTGCACGACGCCGAAGGCGCTCGCATCGAGTCGCGGTACTTCGATGCAGCCGATCGTCACGTCGGCGCCCGATTCCACGTGCTGCCCGAGCATCTGCTCGTAATCCATCTTATAGATGTGATCGCCCGCGAGCAGTACGATGAATTGCGGAGCGTAACTCGCGATGATGTCGATGTTCTGATACACGGCGTCCGCCGTACCGGCGTACCACTGCGTTTCGGAAACGCGTTGGCTCGCGGGCAAGATATCGAAACTCTCGTTGCGCTCCGGGCGAAAGAAGTTCCAGCCCCGTTGTAAATGGCGGATCAGACTGTGCGCTTTATATTGCGTCGCAACGGCGATGCGCCGGATGCCCGAGTTCAGCGCGTTCGAAAGCGCGAAGTCGATGATACGAGATTTACCGCCAAAAAAAACGGCCGGCTTGGCCCGTTTGTCGGTAAGTTCCATGAGTCTCGTACCGCGGCCGCCGGCCAGAACATACGCCATGGCATGACGACTTAGCGGAGCGCTAGACGAGTGACGAGTCGGCATCGTGCTTCACCTCTTACGACCCCCGGCCTTGGATGCGAGAAGCCGGTGTCCTCTCAGGCGAGCCGCACAGAACGGTGAACGGAATCGACTGAGAAATTACACTTAAGTAGGCTTCGTTTGTGAAGTGAATGACGAGCGCAGCGTTCGCAAGCGCGCGATATCGCGACCGCTCATCCCGTGCCGCTCGGCGAGCTCGATGCCGCGGTCCATATCGCGCAAGCCTTGCGCTTGGTTTCCCGTGTGCATTTCGACGAGGCCGAGATTGAAGGTCGCGATGGCGAAGTCGCTCTTACGCCCTAGGGCCCGGCGGTAATCCGCCGCGGCGCCGCTCAAATCGCCGTGGAGAAACGCCGCGTTTCCGTCGATTACCATGCGCGCTGCGGGGTCGCCGTCCATACCGACGGGCGTCGGCAGTTCGATGTCCGCAGCGGTCGCGAAGCCGGCGAGAGCCGCTACGAGCGCGAGGGTAGCGAGCGACGTAAGGGCGCGAAAGCGGATCATCGTAGGTTTCGAGCGTCCGCGCCCGTTACGAGTTCCGGAGCCGCGAGCGACAGTCTAAGCTCGTGTGACCAAGATGGGACGGCCCGCACTTCCTCGCTGCTCGCGTTGCCGGCATCGCGTCGATCAACATCGCATACGCGCGAGCTTGCGCGTGTGCGTGCTCTGCGACGTGAGCGACGGCGGCGGCGCCTGTTCGCAGCGCGTGCTGGAAGAGGATGCGCGTCCTAAACCTTAGAGCCGGCGTGAGGGGCGCACCTTGGATAGTTTAAGCAACCGATGATGTCGTGAAAGGCCGATTGTACGCTTGCGGCACCTTCACCGAGCATACGAACGGAAAGGCCGCCGCACGCAGGCCGACCGTTGCCGATTCGCACGCCGTAGCGCTCACTCGCTTTGCGGGCTGTCGCATCGGCCGCCGCTGCGA
>CAXTIY010000074.1:4648-11792 GCA_964244215.1 uncultured bacterium | reverse complement strand
AACGTCAGCGTGTTGGCGGCCAGACGCGAGTCGAGCGACAGCGTCGCCTCGACCAAGCGGCGCGCAGCGGAGTGGGTAACCGCCGGCGTCACCATCGCCGTCGTTTTAGACCCGCGCTCGCGCACAGCGACACCGTATACGTCGGTTGGTCCGGGAGAGCCGACGACGGAACGACTTAAAATCGACAAAGCCGCATTGCCTGGCGCAACTGCGGACCTCGTACTCGATCTGGATAGCATCTTCGACGCATCACTCTAACTCGTCCGACGTCCGGTGCTCGTGCACGCGTCGCGGTTATGCTTCGGGTATCTCGAGCTTGTCGAACATCGCGCTTATGGGGAAAACGAGACCTGGAAACAAGTCGGATGAATAAGTTTCGCCCGCGCAGGTAACGTGCCGGCCGCGGCTATCGTATGCGTCGAGGCTGCGATTTTCGGGATCGACGACGATAAAGAGCGTTACGCCCCACGCGAGAAAGACATCGCGCTTTTCATCGATGTCTTTCTGTTCGTCGCGCGGTGACCGTATCTCGACGACGATCTCCGGGGCGATTGTCGGCACATCGCGGTCCGCGGGAGAAAGCGATCGGAGGCGGTCGTACGACATATATGCGACGTCGGGGATAAGCGGACGAGTCTGCTTACCCGGCGGTGCAACGCGAAAGCGCCATTCGCTCGATACGCTACCGCGGCCATTCGCCCAAACTTGAAGCTCGTGACCAAAGCTTAGCTGCAGGCCGCCGTGCTTGCGAGTCGGGCTCACCTTCTGTAGCACTCGGCCGTTGACCCATTCCAAGCCCGGCTTCGTCTCGGGAAGGATAATCTCGCGCAGCAGTTCCATCGATTCACCCGACCCTTGTCATTCGTCGATTTCCGTCCTAGCCGCGAGCCGCCTTTGCCGTCACGATCGCAAAGCGCGCCCGTACGATAGGCTGGCTCTTTATCGCGACATACGCTCGGGCTCGAAAGGCCATACGGACGCTAGACGGGCTCGTATAGGTCTGATTCGATCGCTCGCAAGCCGGAGAAGGAAGACAAGTCTGCTCTAGAAGTCCGCCCTTTTCGGATGAACCGCGCACGTCCGGCACGCCAGAGAGTTACCGGGGCTACAGTGGCCTCCCGTACCCGTCGGCCACGCGTTCGGCGCCGGAGGGACGGCCGACCACGAGAACATTTGCCTCCAAGCACGCGCGTCGTTCCACGCTTCCCGGCCGAGAAATCCCATGATAACGGTACTGATTAATCCCAACAAGCAATACATGGCGTCTCCCGATAGCACGGCCGTTTCGCAGAATACCTGGTGCCCGACGAATTTGTTTCGTTTCCGCCGGACCGAGTCCGGTTCGGTCGGACGCGACTTAGCTTTTAGTTTCGCAATGAAAGGTCGCCATTTTGGCTGTATCGACCGGGCTAATCGTAGCGAAGCGCGGCGCGTATATCGCACTGTCCGCGTTGACGGCTCTCGGCTTAAGCGATTGCGGCGGATCTTCGTCGCCGTCGCTTGTGACGCCGAACGTCCGCGCGTCGACCGCGCCGCCGGGATCGCCGGTCGGTGCCAAGCCCGCCGGCACGTTCGCGCACATCGTCGTGGTTATTCAAGAAAATCGTTCGTTCGATAACATTTTTGCCGCAAGCGGCGGCTTTCCGGGCGCGAACACGCTTCAGCAAGGCTTAAATTCTCAAGGCGGCGAGGTTGCCTTACAGCCCCTCGGATACGAACTCGCCTACGGACCGCAGCATGCCTCGAAGTATCTGGTTCAATCTTGGGACGGCGGCCTGATGGACAAGTTCGATTTAACCCCGCTAGAAGGAAAGCTGCGAACGTTGCTCCGCCGCTAACGACGGCGAATTTTCAGTACAGCTATCTGCCGCAGGCCGAGACGCAACCATATTGGACGCTCGCCGCACACTACGGACTTGCCGACGCGATGTTTTCCGGCGCTCTCGGGCCGACGTTCGTCGGCCATCAGTTTCTTATCGCCGGAATCGGGCCATCCGAGCGGCATCTGGCAATGCGACGGCGGGAGCGCCGATCTCGTACCGCTCTTCGATGCCGAAACGATCGCGCCGTGTTTTGCCTATCCGACGATCGCGACGCGGCTCGACGCGAGCGGCACTTCGTGGAAATACTATACCGGGCAAGCGCCGCCGGCCGATCCGCTCGATCAGTTCGTCGACCCGTTCGCAGCCGTCGGCGCCGTGTTCCATTCGAGCGAATTTAGAACGAAGGTCGTGCCGCGTGCGAACTTTTTCAGCGACGTCGCAGGCGGTACGCTCCCGGCGGTTTCTTGGATTACGCCGAACGGCGATGCTTCGGATCACGACATCTTCGAAACCGGAGATAAAGGGCCGCTATGGGTCGGTTCGATTTATGAGGCGATTGCAAACAGCACGTATTACGGGAATACGGCAATCGTCGTCACGTGGGATGATTCGGGAGGATGGTACGATCACGTCGCCCCGCCCGCGACGCTGCCGTTCTTCCCGTGGAGTAACTATCAAGGCTCCGTGCTCGGCATGCGTGTGCCGCTTCTCTTTCTCGCGGCAAACGCCCAACAGCAGGTTTCGCATGTGCCGCACACGTTCGGCTCGATCCTCGCTTTCATCGAACAGAATTTTCATTTGCAGACACTTGGTACGCAAGACGTCGGCTTCGGTAATCTGAGCGAGATGTATGTGCCGAAGCCTAAAGTGACGATCGCTCCGATCCCCGCAAGCGTGCTGCTTAGCGCCTATCGCCGCGGCGCGTTGCAGAGTCTCTTGCGCGAACGAGAAATCGCAGCCGACGACGAGTAACCAAGGTGCCGCCGCCGATCTCGTCCTGACCGGCGGCCGCGTCTGGACCGGCAATCCGGAACAGCCGGAAGCCGAAGCCGTCGCGCTATCACGTAATCGCATCGTCGCCGTGGGTTCTTCGACGCAAATCGAGGCACTCGTAACGCGGCATACGCGCGTCATCCGCTTGAACGGGCGGCGCGTCGTTCCGGGTTTTAACGACGCGCACGTGCACTTCACAACCGGCGGTTTCTCACTCTCGAGCGTCAACCTTCGCTCCGCTCGCGACGAAACGGAGATGTGCGAGCGGATCGGACGCTTCGCGCGTTCGCAGCCTAAGGGCGAGTGGATTCTCAACGGCGAGTGGGACCAGGAGAGCTGGCCTTCGGGTCGCCTGCCGAGTGCCAAGCTCGTCGACGAAGTCACGCCCGATCATCCCGTCTTCGTCAATCGCGTCGACGCGCACACCATGCTCGCAAACAGTGCCGCGATGCGACTCGCCGGGATCGATAAGGATACGCCGGATGTGCCGTTCGGCCGCATCGAGCGCTATGCCGACGGAACGCCGACCGGCATCTTCATCGATAACGCGCAAGCGCTGGTCGCGCGCGTTATCCCGCCGCCCTCACAAGAGCGGTTCGTCGTCGCCATCCGGGCGGCGCAGCGCCACGCGGCCGCCCTCGGCGTAACGAGCGTCGCCGATATGGGTGTCATTCACGGCGACGATAAGACGCGTGCGGCACTTCTTCGCGCGTACCAGACGCTGCTTCGGCGAAACGAATTGAACGTGCGCGTGTTGCTGCACGTCCCGCTCCCGAGCTGGAAACATTTAGCAGACCTCGGCGTGACGTCCGGATTCGGAGGTGAGAAGCTGAAGATCGGAGCGCTTAAATCGTTTTCAGATGGCTCGCTCGGTTCCCGGACGGCCTGGTTTCACGAACCGTATGCCGACGAACCGGGCAACAGCGGCATGTGCGGCAGCGAATGGCAAAACCTCGAGGAGACGTACGCAAATCTTCGCGCCGCCGACGCGCACGGATTGCAGATTGCGGTTCATGCGATCGGCGATCGCGCGAATTCCGTCGTTCTCGATCTCGTGGAACGGCTCGTGCGCGAGACGGGCTCGCGCGATCGACGTATACGTATCGAACACGCGCAGCATCTGGTTTCGGCCGACGTGGTTCGGTTTGCAAACCTCGGCGTGATCGCATCGGTCCAACCCGCGCACTTTCTCGAAGATAAGCGCTTACTAACCGCACGACTCGGAACGGCACGCGCGGACACGGCGTACGCGTTCCGTTCGCTCCTCGATGCAGGCGCGCACGTCGCCTTCGGTTCTGATTGGTGGGTCGCACCGCTCGATCCGATGGTCGCGATCTATGCGGCGGTAACGCGCTCGCCCGCGCGAGCGCTCACCGTGGCGCAAGCCGTGCGTTGCTATACCGCGGGTTCTGCTTACGCTTCCTTCGATGAGGCCTCAAAGGGTACGATCGTTCCGGGCAAGCTTGCCGATCTCGCCGTGCTATCGGACGACATCTTCGCTATCGCGCCTGAAGAGATCCGAGAAGCGAAAATCGACCTGACGATCTTCGACGGTGCCGTCGTGTACGATCGCCTCGCGGAGCATCTCCAGCAGAGCGCTACGTCGCAAGGCTGCTAAGTGCGAATCGAGTGTGGATTCAGGCTCCCTTTATTGACATTTATCGATACAGCGCCTAGTATCGAAGGATGTCGATGCAGAGATGCTGCCCCGAAACGCCGATCTTCGATCGCGATCTAACCGAAGAGGCGACACTTTTTAAAGCGCTCGCGGATCCGGCGCGCGTCGCGATCCTCGCGACGCTCGCACGGGCCGAGCATGAAGTGTGCGTCTGCGATTTCACCTCCGGCCTCGATCTCAATCAGTCGACCGTCTCGCATCACCTCAAGCTGCTTAAAGACGCGGGCCTCGTGACGTCCGAGCGTCGCGGCACCTGGGGCTACTACACACTCGCGCCCGGTGCTCGCACTCGCCTCGATGCGGCGCTTGCAGCCGTGCTTCCCATAGAGGTTCTCGCATGAAAATGCATCTCAACCTGGCTACGCGCGACCTCGCCGCGAGCGTCGCCTTCTATCGCACGCTGCTCCTTGCGGAGCCGGCGAAGCACTATTCCGATTACGCGCTCTTTCTCACTGAGCAACCCGGCCTCGAACTCGCTCTCGACTTGGATGCGGAAACGATCGTTCGGGAAGGCGCGCACTACGGCGTGGTCGTCGAGAAGCCCGAAGAAGTCGACGCGGCGATCGACCGCCTGCAGAGCGCCGGCTACGCGGTCGATATCGAAACGGAAGAAACGTGCTGTTACGCCGTTCAGAATAAGGTGTGGGCGACCGATCCCGATGGACGCCGTTGGGAGACGTATTACGTTCTTGCCGAGACGCAAGAGCGGGACGAAGCCGAGCCGAGTTGTTGCGCTCCCGCATCGACACCGTGACACTCGCGGCGGAAACGCAGCAGCCCTCGGTCTTTGCGACGCTTTCGTTTCTCGATCGCTATCTAACCGTTTGGATCGTGCTCGCGATGCTGCTCGGCGTCGGGCTCGGCGCGCTCGGGATCCATCTTCCGGCGGTGCTCGTACCGATCGGTCTGATCGTTATGATGTACCCGCCGTTCGCGCGCGTTCGCTACGAGGCGATGCCGGCGGCACTACGCGATACCCGGCTGCTCGGGCTTTCGGTGCTGCAGAATTGGATTATCGCGCCGCTCCTGATGTTTGGACTCGCGGCCGCCTTCTTGCACGGACGGCCGGATCTCTTCGCCGGTCTCGTTATGGTCGGACTCGCGCGCTGTATCGCGATGGTCGTGGTGTGTAGCGAACTCGCGCGGGCCGATCGCGAATATACGGCGGCCCTGATCGCCATTAATTCGATCTTTCAAGTATTCGCTTACGCCGCGTATGCATATCTATTCTTAACGGTATTGCCGCCGCTCGTCGGCCTGCCGAGCCTGACCGTTCACCTCTCCATCGCGACCGTCGCCGTGAGCGTGCTGATCTACCTCGGCATTCCGGCCGTCGCGGGCGCTTTAACGCGCGCGTTTCTACGCCCACGGCTCGGCGTGCGACGCTACGATAACGGCTTCGTGCCGGCGATCGCTCCGCTCACGCTCGTCGCGCTACTCGTTACGATCGTCGCGATGTTCGCATTGCAGGGCGCCCGCATCGTGGCGCACCCGCTCGACGTCCTGGCCGTAGCAATCCCGCTTGCCATCTACTTCGGAATCATGTTCTTCATCTCGTTTTGGATGGGCCGGCGATCCGGTGCTTCGTACGGTCGTACGACGGCGCTAGCGTTGACAGCCGCAAGTAATAATTTCGAGCTCGCTATCGCCGTTTGCGTCGCCGTCTTCGGTATCGATTCCGGAGAAGCGTTTGCCGCCGTGATCGGCCCACTCGTCGAGGTGCCGGTGCTCCTGATCTTAGTGAACGTCGCTCTCGGCCGTCGCGCGAGCTTCGCTGCGAAGACGAACGGCCTCGCGGCCGCGTGGACGAACTCGTGAAGCCGCTCGTCCTCTTCGTGTGCAAACACAACACCGGCCGCAGTCAAATGGCCGAAGCATTCTTGCGACGCTTCGCAGGCGAGTCGGTTGACGTCGCCTCTGCCGGTACGATCGCCGCGGACCGTCCCGATGTCGGGGTCGTCGCCGCGATGGCCGAGATCGGTATGGACATCTCGGGCGCCCGGCCGAAGCTCGTCGATCCGGCCGTACTCGCTAAAGCGACGCGCATAATCACGATGGGGTGCGACGTGGAAGGCGTGGCTCGCGTCGACGAGGATTGGGCACTTCCCGATCCCAAGGGGCAGACGGCCGAACGGATACGTGAGATTCGCGATCTCGCCCACGGTAAGGCGGCTGTTCTCGCGCAAGAACTTCGACGCACGCTCTCTTAGCTCGATTTTGGCGGTCTGTTATCTGGCCGCGCGTCGCACCCACGAACCGCACGTCTACCGGGTAAGCGACGTGCGCCGGGCCGGGTGGCCAAATTCTATTACGCATCTACACGCCGAGCGGCAAGGGTCCGTTTCCGGTAATCGTCTACGCGCACGGCGGCGGCTTCGTCATCGCTAATCTGGACACGTATGACGCTTCGGCTCGGGGCCTCACGAACGCGGCGGGCGCGATCGTCGTGTCGGTCGCCTACCGGCAGGCGCCGGAGCACCGTTTTCCGGCCGCGGTCTACGATTTTTTCGCGGCGTACGAGTGGGTGCTCGAGAACATCGCTGCGGTCGGGGGCGATGCCAAGCGCGTCGCGGTTGCGGGCGAAAGTGCCGGCGGGAACCTTGCTGCCGTCGTCGCGCTTTTGGCTCGCGGCAAGGTGCGCGTGCCCGTG
>CAXTIY010000074.1:0-4548 GCA_964244215.1 uncultured bacterium | reverse complement strand
ACGAATAGTGTAACGCCGTGCACTAAAGTGAAGCGCTTTGCATTTATGCGCTCGCGCGAGTGTTGATCGTTCTCGGATCGTCCGATGCCTTAAGTGGCGCGTCTATCGGCTTAACGTGCGGACGAACGTTCGCACACGTAGCGACCCAAGGGCGAACTCTTACGTCGTTGCTGGGGACATCGCTTTAAGCCGAGCCGGAGCTCACTTCATCTTGTCCACGAAGGGCATTACTTTGAATCCCCCCCTTGCCTCACTGCTGTTCGCTTGCGCGGCAGGCTTCTTCACGATTTCCGGAGCGGTCGCGGCCGACCGTCTCGCTCCGCTCGGCCTCTCCCCCGCGACGACGACGTTTAAAGAGGTTCCCGCGTGGGCCGATTCGTTCGTCGACTCCATCGGCGTCGACTCGAGTTACGAAACGCACAAATATCCCCCGATGGTCACGACGATGCTTAAGTGGTCGGGCATCCGGCATCTGCGCGATAGCGGAGCGGCGTCACCGCTCTTGCTCGGCATCTTCGCCGACCTCGGCCGTAGCGGCATCAAGCATTCGATCGGTATGCCGCAGGGTTTTAATCCGGCCGCACTCAAAGCGCTGCTCGTTTCATTCGCGCCGTATATCGACTTCGTCGAAGGTGCCAACGAAGCGGATAACGTCGCGTCTCCGAACTGGGAGCAGATTAAGCTCGACCAGAAAAATCTTTGGAACACCGTTCGCTCGAATGCGGCCTTTGAAAACGTCGCGGTGATGGGTCCATCGCTCGCTAATCCGATAAACGGCACGCATCTCGAACCGCTCGACCCCGTCGAAGACGCCGCTCAATTGCACAACGCCACCTGCGATTGGAATCCCGGCACCGACGTATCGTTCGTAAGTATCGCCGCCAACACGGCGAAGATTCGCATGTCGACCTTCGTAAAGCCGATCGTCACGACGGAGACGGGCTTCAACGATAATCCCGTGCGTGGCTGCTCCCTCTCCGATTACATTATCTCGAAATACACGCCGCGCACGTCGCTCGAGCGCTGGCTCGCGCAGGAGCCGCGAACGTACTTCACGTTTCTCGTCGACAACCCGTCGGATGCGGTCTTCGGCGCGAAAGGCTTACTGTTCGCCGACGGAACGCCCAAACCGCAGTTCCTGACCTTGAGCGATATGATTCACGTGATTGCCGATCCCGGCATCGCGCCGAAGTTGCAAAACGTATCGTACGGGGTCACGGGTTTAACGGCCGACACGCACCATCTCTTGCTCGCACGTCGCGACGGTTCGTACGACCTCATGCTCTGGCGCGAACTCCCGGCTTGGGATCACTACGCGCATAAAGCGATTCCTATCTCGGAAATTACGGTATCCGTACGCATCCCGGCCGGCGCCGGTTCCGCCGGTCTCTTTCAAGTTAATCCCACGTACGGCCTAACGCGAACGCAACTTTCGATCTCGACGAGCGGCTACACCTCGACGTTTAAAGTAGGCGATTCCGTCTCAATCTTGCACATCTACTAGACGTCGCAACGATCGTCGCGCCGCGGCTAACTCGCTTGCGACGAAGTTTCCGGCGAGCGCGGCGTTGCCTCGAACACCATGCGGACGCGCGTGCCGTTATCGATTTCGACCGAGACCGACCGTGCGACCGTTTTCACGATGCGTAATCCGAAGCCGCGTTCGGGCCGCGCTTCGCGCTCGATAAATTGCCCGTCGTCGCTTACATCGATGCTGACCGACTCTCCATCCTCAGCGCGCGCGTGCAACTCGACGATGCCCGTCGCGTTGCCGGCATAGGCGTGTTCGACGGCGTTCGCGAGCGCCTCACCGACCGCCATCAAAATATCTTCGATACCGTCTGCTTCGAGATCGAGCGCACTCAGAAAAGCGCCGAGTGCGTGACGCAACGGTCGCGCGGCCAGCGGTTCCGCCTGGCGGAAGACGCGTAGCTCGGAAACTCCGTTCATTTCGCGGCTCCGTGCAAATGGGCAAGCGCTGCGGCTCGGTTATCGAAAATCGCGAACGCTTCGCCGAGGCCTGCGTACTGAATGAGCCGTGCGAATTGCCTGCTGCCGATAACGATAGCGAGCGGAACGTTGAGGCGTTCGGCTTCCGCTCGGAAGCGGAGCAGTTGTGTCAGTGTCGTGGAGTCGGCATAGGTCACCTCGGCGAAGTCGATAAGGATACCGGATTCAGACCCGTTGACGATAAGGGCCCGCGCGATTTCATCGCGGCGACCGATATCGAGTTCGCCGCTGAGCCGAACGACCGCGAGAGATGAGCCTACGTTCACGATGCTAATTCTTTCAGGAGCGAGTACGCCTTACGAAGGTGCTGGGAGCGCGCGGAAGCGAGCCGAGTGGGAACCGAGCGGGCAACGCGCCCGGAAAAGGCCGCTTGCGAATTTTCGGCCGAGATGGTTAGACCGGTCGTGGAATCCGTCGAGAAACCGATCGTAAGGATCGCGACGTCGTCACCGACCGCTCGGCCCGAAAAGATCGCGTTGTGAATGACGGTCGCCGCCTCTTGTTCGGAGCGTTCGCCGGCTTTTGCCGTCGCGTCGAGCAGCAATTCTTCGCCTTCGAGTACGTCGCGAGAATGCTCGAGCGCGCCGTCGGTATACAGTACGAGCATGGCCCCGGGAACCGTCTGCACGTTGTGCGTGCGAAAGACCGTCGTATCCGAAACGCCGAGTGGCAGCGAGCCGAATTCGAGCATGCGCGGGCGCCGCCCCGGTTCGAGTAAGACGGGCGGCGGATGGCCGGCACTCGCGTAGACGAACTCGTAGTTTCTCGCATCGGCAAAACCGGCGACGGCAGTCACCATCGGCGCCCCGTCGCGCAGCATATCGGCGTTGACGCGAGCGAGAACCGCCGCGGGATCCGCATCGAACAACGCGCTCGAGATCAACGCTTGGCGCGCGCGATTCATCGTTACCGCCGCGTCAATACCGTGCCCCGCCACATCGCCGATCGCAAAGAGCACGCGTCCTAAGGGCAATTCTAAGGCGTCGTACCAGTCGCCGCCAACCTTCGTCTCTTCCGTTGCGGGCACGTAGGTGGCGCTAAAACGCAAGAGTGGGACGCTCGGTAGCGGGCGCTGTGAGAAGGCTTCTTGTAGCGTATCGGCGATGCGTTTTTCGGTTTCATAAGAAGCGCGCAGTGACTCCGTCCGGCGCCGCTGCTCTTCCGAGCGCCGCCGCGCAAATTCGAGCCGCGTCCCCAGGCGCGATTGTTGTGCGAAAAACGTTAAGGCGAAGAGCAGCACGATGACGATTGCGGCAATCACGAACCATCCGACGCGTTCGATCGATCTCGTGGCGTTAAGATTAACGTTCGTCACGAGCGCTAGGAGTGCATCGTTGATGCGGTCGAAGTTGCCACGATAACGATCGACCAATTCTTTGCCACGTCGTTCGATCGCGTTGGAGTTTGGAGACTGTGCTCGAAGCAACGGTCTCGCAACGCTTGCGACCCAAAGAGCGTTCGTGCGACGCGCATCTTGCACTTCTGTCTTCTTTTGGGATAGGCCGACCGCGTCGAGTGCTTTCTCCAGCTGAGCCAGCGTCGGGCCTAGTCCCGCCGAGCCTTCGTGATACGGCTGCAGAAATAACGCTTCGCGCGTTGCGGCAAACCCGCGGATACCCGTTTCTTCATCGAGTTGGTCCTTGAGCGCGCTATACGCGAGCGTGCGAGCGACGCGTATTTGCTCCATCGTAACGAACGACGTGGACACGAGCCGCTGAAGAAAGAGGCCGCTGACGCCGAGCATCGCGAGAACCAAGACGAGGGTGAGCGCCGTAGCTTGAAGCGCTCGCTTCGCATTCTTTTCCATTAGCTCCGGCTCTTTGACTCGAACGGGCACGGCCCTATAATCACTATAACGGTTGCGTATCGCTCCCGCTTAACCGCCTTCAGCGCTCGACCAGCGACATCATGACCTCGCTATAGCGCGGTCCGGCCGTCATCGCCGCGAGCGCGTCGAGCCGGTTCACTTCGTCGTCCTCTAATAGGATATCGGTCGCGCCCGCATTTTCCTCGAGATAGCGAACGCGCTTCGTTCCCGGGATCGGTACGATATCGGGACCCTTTGCTAGTAGCCATGCGAGCGCGATTTGAGCGGCGGTTGCGGCGTGAGCGGCCGCAATCGCCTTGACCCCGGCGACGATCGCAGCATTTTTCTTCGCGTTCTCGTTGCCGAAACGCGGATCGCGCCAACGGTAATCGTCTTCGGGCAGACCGACGTTGCTCTCGACCGTGCCCGTAAGGAAACCTCGGCCGAGCGGACTGAACGGCACGAGCCCGATGCCGAGATCCCGCAGCGTCGGAATGATGCTCTCCTCGAGGCCCCGCTCCCAGAGCGAATACTCACTTTGCAAGGCGCTAACGGGATGCACGGCGTGGGCGCGCCGCAGTGTATCGGGCCCGACCTCGGAGAGCCCGATGTAGCGGACCTTGCCCGCCTCGACGAGCTCTTTGAGCGCGCCGACGGTTTCTTCGATCGGAACGTCAGGGTCGCGGCGATGCTGGTAGAAGAGGTCGATCGTCTCGATGCCGAGCCGGCCG
>CAXTIY010000073.1:0-11875 GCA_964244215.1 uncultured bacterium | reverse complement strand
CATCATGGGCTTCGGGCGAGGCGCCCTCATCGGCGCGCCGCTCGCGATCTTGTTACGGAAGCATTACGCGACCGCGTCGTCCGTCGGCGTCGCACCGACGATGCTCACGATGGGGATCGTGTACCTCGTCTTCATGATGGTCGGAGTTTTCATGGTCCGCGTGCCACCGGCCGATTGGAAGCCCGCAGGGTACGTGGTACAAACGAAAACGCAAAAACTCATCACCACAGGCAACGTACTTGTGGGACAGGCGGTCACGACGCCACAATTCTACTTGCTCTGGACGGTTCTCTTCGTCAACGTCACGGCCGGCATCGGCGTTCTCGGCCAGGCATCGCTCATGATCGAAGAGATGTTTCCGGCTCGCTTTCCGCACGACACGCCGGCCGCCATCGCCGTATCCGCAGCCGCGGCCGCCGGGTTCGTCGGCTTACTCAGTATCTTTAATATGGGCGGCCGGATTTTCTGGGCGTCGACGTCCGACTATATCGGTCGCAAAGCGACGTACGCGATCTTCTTCGCGCTCGGCATCGCGCTGTACGCGTCGATTCCCACACTCGGTAAGCTCGGCAATCTTCCGCTGTTCATTCTTTGCTACTGCATCATCTTGAGCATGTACGGCGGCGGATTCGCAACGATTCCGGCGTATCTGCGGGACCTCTTCGGCACGGTCAACGTCGGTGCGATTCACGGTCGCTTGCTAACGGCGTGGGCCGCCGCGGGCGTTGCAGGCCCCGTTCTCGTGAACTATATTCGCCAGCATCAGATCGATAACGGCGTTCCGAAAGCGGATGCTTATTCGATTACCATGTACTTCATGGCCGGTCTGCTCGTGATCGGGTTCGTCTGCAATCTACTTGTGACGCAGCTCGGCGAGCGCCACTACGTTCGGACACCGCTACAAGAACCGGCCTCATAAGGAGTTCCCGTGAGCAACTCGTTGAAGCTTTACGCATTTTGGGCGTTCGTCGGCATTCCGCTGGTTTGGGGCATCTTTCTAACGTTAAAGAATGCGATTAAGCTTTTCGCGTAACGCCCGAGGCTTCGTTCCATTTATGGGTGGTACGTGCCGAAGGTCCACCAGTATCCCTCGACATCGTATGCGGCGTACTCTCGCGTGCCGTAATCGGTATCGTAAGGCTCCATGGCAATGCGCGCGCCGGCCGCCCGTGCGCGCGAACAGTGTGCGTCGGGATCGGCAACGAAAGCATAGATCGACCCGGTGATTCCTCCGAGCTGCTTCGGCGTTCTGGCGGGATACTCACCATCGTCGCGCGCACTGCCGAGCATGAATACGGCGCCGTCTAGCGTGAGCTGCGCGTGCACTACGGAGCCGTCCGGTCCTTCGTAGAACAGTTGTTTTTCGCAGCCGAACGCCTCGCAAAGCCAGCCGATTGCGCCGTGTGCGTCGGCGTACCGCATAGCGGGGTAAAGCACTTGAGTCGTTGGCGAAGTTGTGTGAGCCATAGCCTTATCCTAAGCGGTCGCTCGGGCGTTGTCTTGTAAAAATTGCTCCGCGAAATGAGGTCGAGTTTCGCCACTTCGAAGACAAAGAGAAGGTTGTACCAACTCCGGGGTCTGTCCGAGGGGACGGATGCGAGCAAAGGTGGCTCGGCGAGTGGCCTAGCTCCGGACGGCTCGGGACACACGTTCGAATTCTCAACTAATCCCGGGCGACGTAACGGCGGCGCACAGGCTTCGTTGATTCGATCTCGTCGATCATCGATCCGGTTCGAACCATTCGCCCGGTTCGCGACTCTCCGCCAGAATGCCGAATTCTTGTGACTTGTCGCGGAGGCGCTCCGTCGGCCGTTCCGTCTCTACGTACAACGGCGGTTTATTAAGGGAGCCGTAATGAATCGGCACTAGCGTTTTCGCAGCCAATATATTTGCCGCAACTGCCGCTTCTTCGGGCGACATCACGGCCTTAATTCGCTTGTGGGCCGAAGGGCCGGAAAGCGTACCACCGGGACGTTGATCGGTAAGAACGCCACGTCGAAGGGTGCGTAGCGGTGCGCTATCCGCCACCAAAAGTCAGGAAACATCGTATCGCCGGCGTGGAGAACGCGACGCCCGCCGCATTCGATAATCCAGGTGATCTGCGGGTCTCCGGATCCATCGATGGCGGGCGCAGCGAAGATTCTAAATGGGCCGACGTTACGTTCGTCCCATATCCTAACGACGTTCGTCGCGAGCTTTCGTTCGACGAACATTTCCTCGGCGTACGCGGTTAATGCGAGGTCGTCTTCATTGCCGGTTGCCGGTTCGGGGCGGAAGAACGGAGCGCCGGCGCGCAACGCTGCGGCGAGGGCGACGGGATCCGCGTGATCACCGTGGAGGTGTGTGACGAGCGCCACGGCCGTTGCTCCCGGACGTGACGACGGTAGAAACGTCTCGTCCGGGCCGCGTATGACATCAGCAAACGAGGCGGTGTTCATAACGTGGTCGATGACGAGCGTCTCTCCGTCGCACTCGAGTTCGACGCCCGCCCAGCCTAGACGACGCAATCTCATGACCCATCTCCTTAGCCATATAAATGAACGCTTCCGAGTCGTGGCGACACGCAAGTTTTGGAGCAGCGGGTCCACGACGGCTTTGCTTGGATGTATGTTTTGAGTGGCCGACTTCGATTGGTTCTCAGAGATCACGATCTGATACTCGGACCGGGTGAAGTCGCTGAGTTCGACGCGTGCGCGCCGCATGGCTACGGCGGCGCGGTATAACGGACCCAGGAAACTAGACAGAAAACGGTTTTTTTGCGAATGGCAAGGCGATCGGTCTGCGTCGCGGCCGCACCCCTAGCGCTCGCTCTGTTCGTCAGCATCATGCAGCCGTCGTGATGTTAAACGACCACGCCGAGCGTGTACATGCCAACGGCCAGAACGCATTGCAGATCCGTTCTACCGCTTCCGATGGTCGAGTGACGCTGGGCGGCACCGAGACGTTGAGAGATCGCCCCGACATCCTGGAACTACGCGATCCACTGATCCAGGTAATCTCAAAACCGACCCTTCTCGAAACTAACTTTTAAGCGCAAGCTTTTACGATCCCATTTCGCACTTCCGTTCACGTGCTCGAGCGCTCGTTCGTTCACGGAACAGGGTGCTGCGCCGACTAAGCGTGATTGATCGAGCCACGGTTCGGTATGATCGCTTCATGACCGACCGCACGAAGCGCATGGTGATAGTCGCAGCCGGCGCGACGCTCGCCGGCGTGGCCGCCACAGTGATAAAGACTATCGGAGACCGAGTCGCAACTGCGACGTCGACCCGAACGGTCACCATCAATCGCGACGTCGCTCAAACGTTTGTGGCGTGGCAAACGCTGTACGGGCGCGCGTTTGAGGAGTTCGCTAAGGTCATGCCGGAGCCGGATGGGATCACGCGCTGGCAGCTGCGGCCGCCACTCTCCGCTTCGTGGGAAACAAAAATTGTGGATAGTCGCTCCGAAGAGTTTTTGCATTGGGCCGCGGCGGGCTCCGCCGAACGCTTCGAAGGTACCTTCGGCGTACGCCCGGCACCCGGCAATCGTGGAACGGAAGCCACACTATCGCTGACGGGACCGGTATCGCGCCCGGTCGTCGGGACGATTTTGCGACGCTTCAAAAGTCTCGTCGAATCGGGCGAAGCTCCGACGCTAGAAGCCAACCCCTCCGGTAGATCGTAGCGTGCGCGCGCTCTGCTTTTACGGCACGAACGATCTCCGTGTCGATACGGTGCCCGATCCAAAAATCGTCAATCCGAAAGATGCGATCTTACGCGTAACGATGTCGACGACGTGCGGGTCGGATCTGCACTTTCTCGACGGCTACCTGCCGACGATGTTACCGGGCGATATAATCGGCCATGAGTTCATGGGTGAAGTGGTCGAGGTCGGTCCCGACGTGCAAACAATTAAAAAGGGCGATCGCGTGGTCGTGCCTTCGTTCATTTGCTGCGGCGAATGCTACTACTGCAAAAACGATCTGTGGTCGCTTTGCGACAACACCAATCCGCACGCGGCGATGCAAGAGCCGCTTTTCGGCGATACGACGGCGGGAATTTACGGCTACACGCAAGCGTTCGGCGGCTATGCGGGCGCACATGCCGAATACGTTCGCGTCCCCTTTGCGGATAACGATTGTTTCGCCGTGCCGGAAGGGTTGACAGACGAGCAGGTCGTTTTCCTTTCCGACGCCGGGCCGACGGGCTACATGGGCGCTGATCTCTGCGGCATCCGGCCGGGCGACGTCGTAGCCGTGTGGGGCTGTGGCGGCGTCGGCCTCATGGCGCAGAAGGCGGCGTGGCTACTCGGTGCGGAGCGCGTAATCGGCATCGATCGCTTTCCGGAGCGCCTCGCACTCGCGCGCACCTTCGCAGGCTCGGAGACGGTCGACTATACGCAGCAACGCGAAGTCGCTCAAGTGCTTCACGACATGACGGGCGGCCGCGGGCCCGACCATTGCATCGAGGCAGTCGGCATGGAGGGTCACGGAACCGGTATCGGTTACGTATACGATCGGGTGAAGCAAGCGCTATTTTTGGAAACGGACCGCGGCTCTGCCTTGCGGCAAGCGATCGTCGCGTGCCGTAAAGGCGGCACGCTTTCGATGCTCGGCGTCTACGGGCTCATGGACAAGTTTCCACTCGGTGTAATCATGAACAAAGGCCTTACGCTCAAGACCGCACAGCAGCACGGCCAACGTTACGTGAAGCGTCTTTTAGAGCACGCCGTCCGCGGCGAACTGGACGCAACGCCGCTCGCGACGCACCGTTTCTCGCTCGAAGAAGCGCCACGCGGTTACGAACTTTTTAAGAGCAAAGCCGACGGATGCGTCCGTTCGGTTTTCGTACCGTAGCGGGCGACCGAGTAACGCGCATGTTACACGACGGCGGAGCGGCGACGAGCGCCACATTTATCGGCAATGCGACGCTCGTTCTGCGCATCGGCGGCGTAACGATTCTTACCGACCCATCGTTCTTGCATGCGGGCGATCACGTGCACGTAGGTTACGGCGTCTTCGCAAAGCGTCTGCTCGATCCGGCGCTCGAATTCGCGCAACTACCGCCGCTCGATGCCGTCCTACTATCACATCTTCACGCGGACCACTGGGATCGCGCCGCCGAGCGCGCGATCGATCGTGCGACCCCGATCGTCACGACGCCTCAGGCGGCGCGTGTCTTAGCGAAGCGCGGCTTCGGGCAAACGGTACCGCTGCAAACGTGGGCAACGAAACGGTTCGTCGGTGCGGACGGCGAAAGCGTTGACATCACGGCCGTTCCGGCGCGACACGGTCCGCCGCCGCTCGACCGTCTGTTGCCGGAAACGCACGGCCATTTGCTCGACACGACGTTGCGCGATGGCCGGACGCTGCTCGTTTACATAAGCGGCGACACGCTCGTCTTCGAGGGCATCCACGCGATCGCGAAACGGTTCCCAGGCATCGACGTCGCATTCGTGCATCTCGGCGGTACGCGTATTCCGCATCGAAAGATCGGCATTCTCGTAACGCTGGATGCGAAAGGCGGCATCGACATGCTTCGCATCCTCGCTCCGCGCACGTTCGTACCGATCCATAGCGACGACTGGAGCATCTTCAGTTCGTCGTTGCGCGACTTTCTGGAAGCAGCCGACGCGGATGGTTCGAGGGACCGCGTTCACCCGATCGGCCGTGGGGAAACGCTCGATCTTGCGCCTCTTGCCAAGCCCGGGGCTCTACAGGTGAAGGAAGACTACTTGCCGGACCCGACCGCCTCGGATTAATCGAAGCCGCGCGCATTCGACCATTATCGTGACCCGCCAGACGTGATGTTTTTGAAACTGCCACCGAACATGCTGATATGCACATCACGGCGCTCGCACTCATGTTAATCGCTGGTCTCGGTGCCAGCGCCCTCGCAAATGATCAGTCGCCCCGCTCCGCTCGGCCGGCGTGTGGTATGGCAACGCCCACGACTATTGACATTGCATGGCCGAGCCGAATTGCAATGTCCGGGCAGTCAGCTACGAACTTCGAACGATTTAACCCCGATGGTCACGGGTCGCTACTCGTAATCACACATTACGACGGTTCGATTAAGACAATCATCCCGCCGACACAGGACATCGACGACAATCTCCACGCAGTTCTCGAGGCCTTCGCGCACAATGTTATCTTGACCCCGACCGTTGCTTGCGGCGCTCCGGCCGGCTTATTCCTCGTGCGCTTCGATGTGCCGAGCGGACGGATTTCTCACGTTCAACTACACGCGAATCAACCCGCCGACTTAAGTGAGGTCAGATAGGTCGTACATCGCGTTTGCAATATGTCATATCGACGGTTTGCCAATCGTCGCCCTCATAAAACTGGGTTCTTTCGGTGAAAGAATCGTTTCCGGTTTTTGCGGTAACGACCATCGATTTAACAACGTTGCGTCCCATCTGCTGAAGCCCGGAGAAAACCATGCCGTCTGCGTTGACATCGACGTCCTCTGCAATGAGCGCAGCTTCGACTCGAACGCGATCTGACGCAGCTGCGCCGACATCAAGCCAGCGAGATGTTACAACGTTCCAGGTGATTCTGTCGCTTTGTAGATGCCCATCGACCAAACTACGTCCCAGAACCGTCAACCCGCCCGGCCCCGGAAAAAAATAAGCGCGAACGACGCCGCTTCGCAATTGAGGTTGCCCGGAGTCGTAATTGTAGGCTTTGCACGTCCAATGGCCGAGAATCCAAGATAGTTTCGTAGCCGGCGAGCGTAAGGGGGTTGCCGGTGATGCGCCCCCGGCCCTCAGGAAACACAAGAGCGCAGCAAGTCCGCATGCTAACGATGTGTGCCGCTTCAATTTACCCTCAATCTGCCCAGCATCCGTAGCTCCTTTTCGGGTGACACGACTAGATTCGGTCGCAGGGTACGGCCTTATGAGTTTCAGAAAGGAGCTCGTCTGGCGAGGGTTCCGCTTCGTCAGAGCGCACTAAAACAACGTGTGCCCGATATCACTATGAGCCAATTGAGGAGTGACGGAACAGTACCGTCAAATGTCCATTTTCATCATGTTTTCGAAGAACGTCACCACGTTTCATCGAGAATCTCTTATAAGTCGTTTGTCGTTAGCGAACGACGTTTCGACGTTTTGAGAACGGAATGTTGGGACGCGCGCCCACGCGCTGCTCTGTGACTTTCACCCCGCAATGGGCCGCTGAAGGCCTAGAAACACAGGCTAACGCGTACGCGATAGCGCAGCGTCGTCTTTCCATCAGCCGGAACGCGAACGTTCCACGTGGCCGTCGCGCTGGAGCTCTTTGTATGTGGCAGACTCTCAGAGAGAACCGTCCACGTTCCGGGAATCGGTTCGACGACGAGCACGTTGACCGGGTCCGACTTGGCGTTCCCGATCGCGAGATCGTAGGAGCTCTCGTACGTGCAGCCGCCGACGCCCTGGAAATCCGTCTGCTTTTTGTTCGCCGTAACGTCGAACGAGTCACCCACGTGCAACCGAACGTCTTCGTTGCGAGGTGTGTGATCGATGCGATCGGCACCTAGAAACTGCGACGTACCGGCTTTGTCGTTTTTGTAGACGCGCACGAGTCCGCCGGGTAACGGGATGCCGAGATCGCCGCCCTTATTCGTGAACGTCAGATAGGCACCGACTTTGATCTTCTGCCCTAGATCCGCGTTTTGGTTTGAGTAATAAGACTCCGAGCCACGCAGTTCGAGTGTTTTGTGCAGAGGCACGTCTGCGGCATGCAGCAAGGCGACTTGCTTCGTTTGATTATTTGCGATCGAAGTCGGCCGACCGAGCGTATACAGATGATATTCAAAGTAGTTCTCTTGAATGACCTGTTGTTCTGTGTTATCGCGAGCCGTTAAACGCCCGATGGTCATGAGCCGCTGACTCGGTGGCGGCGGAACGTTCACATTGCCCGCTACGAGTTGAACGCGCGCGTTCGGAAAGCTCGTTCCGGTTTCGTTGGTGAGGGTTATTAAGCCGTTGAGCTGCATACGGTCGTCGCTCGGCGAGACGACACCGACGTACTCCGCGTGCCATGAAAGGCCACCGGTGAGATAGGCGAGATCGAGTTCGGGGTCGGCGGCGTGCTCGCTCGTGAGATCCAGCGTCAACGTCGGTCTATCGCGCAGGCCGGGCGGCAGGGACGGAAAGACGAGGTGAGAGTTCGTGAGTGCCGTCTCGACGCGATCGTGGTACTGCAAGACGATGCCTTCATTATCGGCAAGGAGACGCGCCGTTTCTCGCCGCGGCTCGTTCGACGTTGGCCCATCGTGGACCACCGTAACGTCGTGCCCGACGAATTTATCGAGAATCGTCGACGGCTTGAGCAGGTCGAAATTAAAATTTTGCTCGTTTACGCGAACGGCGCCGGGGGTTGTAAGATCTTCGAGGATCGCCGAAGTCGCATCCATGGTCGCGCTGACGTCACGCCACGCAATCGAGTTCTCGCCCGCGGTAAGAGCGATGCGCCGCCGATCGTGCACGAGCGCGAGGCTGCCGTTATAGATCGTGAGGTTCAACCGCGTTTGATCGGCCGTCCCGCTCGTATGTTCGACGGGATCGGCACCGGCGGCGAACGGCAGCGCGAGTAAGATGGCCCCGATGACGAGGCGCTGTGTAAACGACGACCCTCGGTTCATCGTACGACCTTCCACCGGCTTCAACGTCGACCCCACGATTAACGATGAAGTGTGAGCCGCTATCTTCGGCGTAGACTTATCGGTAGCTTCTGAAGAACGCTCGCACGTCGGCTGCTAGAAGTTCCGGTTGTTCGAGCGCTGCGAAATGGCCGCCACGCGGCATCGCCGTATAGCGTTCAAGCTTGAACGAGCGCGTGATGAGTCGTTTCGGCGGCCGAAATATCTCTTTTGGAAACGCCGCGAATGCGAAGGGGACGCCCGGCGGCACTGCCGGCGGCGACGGCGGGGCAAGGCTGCGATTGCGATAGATACGCATCGACGAGCCGATCGTTTGCGTGTACCAATAGAGCGAAACGTTCGCGAGCAGATCGTCGCGATCGACAGCGCGCTCGATATCGCCGCCGCAATCGGTCCACGTCCGAAACTTCTCGCATCGGCGAAAAACGCGAGTTCATCGGGCTCGAACGCAACCTGTTCTTTGGGACCGAGCAGATAGCCGCGCATTATGAAGTTGAGATGCACGCCGAGCGTACGCTCGGGCGCGGCGAGCGCGATCTCGGTCGAGACGCCGGAGCCCCAGTCGCCGCCTTGCGTGCCGAAGCGCTCGTAGCCGAGTGCGGTCATAAGTTCGAGCCAAAGCGGCGCGATGGTTTTCAGCTCGAAGCCGCTACCCGGCGGCCGGTCGGAAAAACCGAAGCCGGGCAATGAGGGGATGACGACGTCGAACGCGTCCGTCGCTTCGGCACCGTACGCACTCGGGTGCGCGAGTCGTCGAGCGACCTCGAGCAGTTCGAAGAACGAACCGGGCCATCCATGCGTCATCGCTAGAAGTCGGTGCCGTCGCTCCAGGCGCCGGCACCGGCGTCCGGCCAGCGCGTGCGCGCGAGCCGATCGCGAAGATCGGCGATATCGGTATCGGGCACTGCGATGCGAAACGGTTCTATTAAGCGTTCATCTATCGGAGCTCGCACGGCCTTTTGGCGTTCCGTCAGCGAGACTCGCAGGGCCTGTCGGTCACCGAAGCGGCTTCCCTTTCGCATGCATGCGAACGAGCGGGCCATCGCGGGTGATGTGAGGCCAGTCGCCGGTCGTGCCGTCGTGCAGCATCGCGGCCGCAACGTCGCCTGCTTCGCGCGCCGTAATCTCGCCTTCAGTGATAGGCCCGTGATGCGCTTCGCGCGTTCGCACCGCTCCGGAGATAATTAACTCTTCAACGATCGGAAACGGTTCGTCGCGACGCTCGGCTGCAAGCGCGCGCACGAGCATGATCTGCGCTGCCCCCGCAATCGATACGAGCGCCGAGTGCGGAGCCGGTCCCAGGGCCGCGTCGCCGCCGATCAAAAGATAACGTGCGTTCGCGTTCGTGAGCGCGGGCACGAACGTACGCGCGGCGACGAAATGCGGGCGCAACAGCGATGCGAGCACGCGATCCCATTCGCACGCGTCGAGTTCCGTCAGGAGCGGGCCTTCCCACCATCCGCCCAGGCACGCCGCCACCGCGCAGAGCGCTCCGTGGCGTTGCGCTTCGGCAAGCAGTGCGTCCGCTGCCGCGCGATCGTCGACGTTTCCCAAGATGCATGTCAAGCTGCGATCGCCCACGCCGGCGCGCAGCCTGTCGAGTTTTACCGCATCGCGCGACGAGGCGAGAACACGATCGAAAGCGCCCTGCTCGAGTAATGCCTCGACGATGCCCGACCCGACCCCGCCTGCTCCACCGATCACGAGAACGCAGCGCTGCTTAGAAACCATAACCCAAAGGACGCACACCGGACGCCTTACGGATGCGGCGGCCGTATCTTGGGAACACACCGCAACGTTCCAAGGAGACCCCGACATGATCAGCACCGCCTTCGCCCCGACCGTCCGCTCGAGCGTCGCCCATCCTCGTAACGCCGCGTTCGGCCTTCGGCCGGTAGATGTCCGCATCGGTTCGAGCGAACTTCGCCTCAAGCTCTGAAGCCGGCGCGCTACAACTTGGTTCACGCGTTCCATTCGTCCGCATTTTCCGCGGAAAGTTACGACGACTTCCCCTTCGAGCACGCTAAACGTCTCCTCGAAATCGTGGCGATGCGGTGCGGGTCCGCCGCCCGGCGGAATCTGCATATCGATGAGGCAGAACTTGCCGGCGGTATCTTTCCCCTCGAGAAGTAGCGTATAGATGTCGCCCGCCAAAGCTCATTCAGCCGGCGATGAGCCGCGCGTTGGAACGACTTCGGGCTCTTCAACGACGAGTTGCTCATTCGAACAGCGAGCGCATCGAGCGTACTTCTCGCGCGAACGCAGTTCTCGCCGAACTCCGTAACGTACGTAGAATATCCGCACGTTTCCATCAATGTCGCTCGCGGTGGCCAGCCGTGAATCGAGAACCGGCTTGCCATAGAGGGTTACACCAGAAACATCGCCTTGTCGCCGCCGCCGCCGGCATCAGCCGCGCTTGCAATCGCACGCACGAATAGGATCTGCACGATCGGCAAACGGATGGCCAGCGCCCTCCTTCCGCTCGCAGATTTGCGAATCGTTGCGGCGCCACGCCAGATCGGAAAGTCACATCATTGCATGGCCTGGCACCGACGTTCCAATGGCGACGTCGCGCAGAAGTAGTTCCGCGATTGCCTGCGCGACGTCGTTAAGCTAAAGACTGAAGCGGCTTAAAATTATTTCGGACAAAGCGCGTTCATCGCCGCGCGCGTCTTCGGATCTTCGACTTGACCGAGCGGGCGCGAATACATCACTCGGTACATCGTGTCTCCTTGGACGAAAAGGATGTTCTCGTACTGGCCCGGGAGGTCTTGACCCGGCTGCGCGTACGAGAGGAACCATGCCGGGTATTTGCCGTGGCAGACTCGCTGCGGTTTGCTCGCCGATATCTTCGCTCCGTCGGGCGCAAGGCTCGCGACGATATCGTGGACCGCGTCCTGCAACGTCGGTCCACTTAGGTACGACGTTTTGAGATGGACGAGCCATACTTGCGGTACGAATGCGCCTTTTGCTTTCGAGAAGTCGACGTATTTCGACACGTCGGAGGCCGCACCGTTCGCTAGGTCTTGCGTGTCGTACGTCAGCGGCATCTTGAGCTTGACGCCCTCATTGTGTTTAAACGACATCGATGGTGCGCCCGATCCATCATGCGGCGTCCGCGTCGTATGCGGCGCACGTACGACGCGACGTGGTTTGGGTTGCGCCGCCACATGAGGAGGCCGGGGCGGGGTAGCGCGAGCGGTGGGGGGCGGGATCACCGGGGCGGGCGTCCGTACGATCGCCGGCCG
>CAXTIY010000072.1:0-11882 GCA_964244215.1 uncultured bacterium | reverse complement strand
GCAGGCACCGCGTCTCGGGCCGCACTTACCGGCTATTCGCGCGAACGTGGCGGCCGCGCTACGCATCGAAACGGAAGCCGTGAGTGTTAAAGCCAAGACGAGCGAAGGGATGGGCTACACCGGAGACGGTACGGGCATCGCCGCCTATGCCGTCGCTTCTTTAATACGTTCGAAAGCGCCATGACCAACGACATTTTCGCCGCTCCGCCCTTCGACGTTCGCGTCGATGCGGCGCTCGGGCGACCGGAACTTTGCGAGTTGCTCGCCGCCGCGATGCAGGCGACGGGCTTGCTCGAGGTGCCGGCGCCGGCCGCCGCGCTGCGTTGGATCGATACGTTCGCGACGGCCTATTCGCAGTCGTTCGAGACGATCGGCGCCGCTCTGCCGCTCGTCGCGGAGTTGCGCGCGGAAGCGATCGTGGTGCCCGCGCTCGCGCTCGAGAAATTGCGTAATCGTCAGGTCTTATTCTTCCTCGATACCGTCAGTCAGTACGTCGACGACCAGGCCGAATTACGCGATTTACCACTGGCGCTCGATCTGCAGGTCATCGCGTCGGAATTCGGGCTCGCGTTCGAAGATGCACGCTGGGCCGTGCGCATGGCGCTCACGGGCGCGGAGCACGGACCGCCGCTCGAATTACTCTTTCCGTTGCTCGGGCACGATCGCATCATGATGCGCATCGGCGCGATCAATTCGCACCTGCTGCACGGGCGCGGGCTCGAGCCGATTACGGTCGGTCCGGGCGGTAAACCCTTCGTGCCGCTATCGGCGACGCGCCCCGCGTGAGCATCTTCGGCCAAGTGCTCGAAGATTTACGGGTTCCCGTCGAACGCGATCCGGCCGCGCGTGGGATGCTGGACGTTATTCTTTCGTATCCGGGCTTTCATGCGATTACGGCGCACCGTTTCATTCACACGCTATGGCAGACGGGCATTCCGCTCTTGCCTCGCTTTTGCTCGAATCTCGTGCGCTTCGCAACGGGCATCGAGATTCACCCAGGAGCGGTTATCGGTCGACGCTTTTTCATCGATCACGGAATGGGCGTGTTGATCGGTGAGACGGCCGAGGTCGGCGACGACGTAACGATCTATAAGGGCGTCACGCTCGGCGGCACGAGTCTCGGCGGCGGCAAGCGTCATCCGACGCTTGGGAATAACGTCGTCGTCGGAACCAACGCCTCTGTTCTCGGTGCGATAACGATCGGCGACGGTTCGCGCATCGGCGCGGGTTCCGTCGTCGTACGCGACGTGCCGCCGGGTGCGACCGTGGTCGGCATTCCGGGGCGCATCGTGTTGCAAGACGGTAAACCGGTCGCCGCGACGCGCACGACGCTCGTCGACATGCCCGACCCACAGGGTGCGATCATGCAGCAACTCGCCGAACGCATCGCCGCGCTCGAAGCGAAACTCGCGGAACTCGGCGAGCCGACGCAACCGCCGCGTGCGATCGCGATCAATTCCGCAATCTTCGACGATGCCTTTCCGACTATATAATACGCGCACGCGCGCGACGGAAACGTTCGTTCCGCAGGGCGGCGATAACGTGCGCATCTACGTTTGCGGCTTGACGCCCTCGGCCGAAGCGCACCTCGGCCACGCACGCTCGTTTATGTTCTTCGACGTGCTACGACGTTATCTCGTGCATCTGGGATATCGCGTGACCTACGTGCAAAACGTGACCGATATCGACGACCGCAGCATCGCCGCCGCGAAAACCACGGGCGTCGCATGGACCGAGATCGTCGAAGGTTATCTCACAAGCTTTAAGCGTTCGATGAATCGCTTACACGTGCTCGAACCCGATCACGAGCCGCGCGCGACGCGTTACGTACCCGACATCGTCGCGATGATCGAACGACTGGTCGCGACAGAGCACGCATACGCGGCGCCGGACGGCGTCTATTATTCGGTTTCGTCGTTCCCGCGTTACGGCGCGCTCTCGGGTCGTAATACGGACGAACTATTAATCGGCGCTCGCATCGCACCGGACGAGGGGAAGCGCGATCCGCTCGACTTCGCGCTCTGGAAATTCGTAAAACCGGGCGAACCGGCGTGGCCGTCGCCGTGGGGTGACGGCCGCCCCGGCTGGCACATCGAATGTTCGGCGATGTCGCACGCGCTGCTCGGCGAACCCTTCGATATCCACGGTGGCGGCTTCGATTTGATTTTCCCGCACCATGAGAACGAGATCGCGCAGACCGAGGCTCTCGAGCCGCCTCCGATGGCGAACGTTTGGATGCACGGCGGCCTGCTGCAATTCGACGGGCGCAAGATGTCGAAATCGCTCGGGAATTTCGAACCGCTCGCGAGTCTGCTCGACCGGCACGATCCGCAAGCGATTCGATTGCTATTCTTGCAAGCCGGTTATCGTAAACCGCTAAACTTTACCGAAGCCTCGATTGCCGGGAACACGACGGGCTTGCGACGTTTGCAGGCAGCGTACGATCTCTTACGTACGGCGCAACCGGAGGCGCGAGCCCAAGAGAGCGCTCGGGAAGCGGCTTCGGCGGAGAAAATCGCTACTTTCGAACGCCGTTTTTATGCGGCGCTCGACGATGACATGAACACGGCGGGCGCCGTTTCCGTGCTCTTCGATCTTGCCGCGGCGGCTCCCCAAATCGTGCGTTCGGGTAATGCGAGCCGCGCCGCGGCGTTCGCGCACGCCGCGCTCACGCTAATCGGTTTATCGCCGAACGAACGCACGCACCACGCGGCGACGGTCGTGGAGCGCGCCGCCGCCGCGGGCGGCTTGAGCATCACGGGGCCCGAGGCTGCGAACGAACTTCTCGATGCGCAGACGACGGCCAAGCTCGCAAAATCGCTCGGCGAGCGCATGTCGTTTAACGGCGAGTCGCCGAGTGAAGCCGTCGAGCGCGTCATCGAAGAGCGTCATAGCGCGAAGCAGCGCAAAGAGTACGCCTACGCCGACGAATTACGCACGGCCCTGCGCGACGTTCGCGTCGAGTTGAAGGACGCGAAGGAGGGCGTTACGTGGAGCGTCGTCGTTTAGGCTCGAGCCGCCCGCCCAAACGCAAGGAGCCGGTCGACCTCGACGACGTTATCTACGGCGTCCATGCGGTCGAAGAAGCGCTAAGCGCGGGCGAACCGCTGCGCCGCCTCTATGTCGGTGACGAGCGCAAACGCGATCCCGCGCTACGCAAATTAATCGACGATGCGAAAGCCGCGGGGATAACGATTCGTTATGAGAGCCGCTCGTTTTTTTCGCAGTTTCCCTATCGCGCGCATCAGAGCGTCGTCGCGTTCGGGGAGCCCTTCGCCTATCTCGCGCTAGAAGAAGCGCTCGCCGCGCGTCAGCCCGGGCAGGCGCTCTTCGTCGTGCTCGATCACATCACGGATCCGCACAATGCGGGAGCGATCATTCGGTCGGCCGAGTGCGCGGGCGCGACGGCCGTCGTTATTCCGGAGCGGCGCGCCGTCGGCGTCAACGCGACCGTCCGAAAATCAGCCGCCGGCGCCACCGCTCACATGCCGATCGTGCGCGTGCCCAACGTCGCGGGGGCCCTGCGGACGATGAAGAAGGCCGGTATTTGGGCTGCGGGCGCTGCGGCTGCGGGCGATGCGGTTCTCTATACCGAGGCGGATCTAGGGGGCGATATCGCGATCGTCATCGGCGCCGAAGGCGACGGTATCTCGGGCGTCGTCCGCAAAGAGTGCGACTTCCTCGTAAGCATCCCGATGTACGGTTCGCTCGAGTCGCTCAACGCCTCGGTCGCCGCGGGCATCCTGCTCTTCGAAGCTCGTCGCCAACGCCGTAGCGCGTGAGAGGCGCCACGGTCGCGCAGGTTCTCGCGCTCGCTCTCGCCTTCGCATGGTGCGCGGGCGCTGCCCTCGACCGTGTGCCGGCCACGGCCGGTGCGGCGGAACAGATCGTAAAAATCGGTCTCGATCTCCCGCTTTCCGGAATCGACGGCTCGGCCTCGCTTCCCGCTCGCAATGCCGTGATGCTCGCAATCGACGACGCGAACCGGCGCGGTTTTCCGGGCGGCCACAAAATCGCGCTCGTCGATCTCGACGATGCCGTCCAAGGAAAGCACAGTCCGGCGCAGGGTGCGCAGAATATGCGAGCCTTCGTCGCCGATCCGAGCGTCGTGGCCGTGATCGGGCCGATGAACTCCAATGTTGCGGAAGCGGAAATACCGCTCGCCAATGCGGCGGGGCTCGCGCAGATCTCGATGGGAGCCACGAGCGTCGAATTGACGCATCTTCCGCAAGCGCTGCGGTTCCGGCCCGCGTTGCCGGATCGCCCGACGTTTTTCCGCGTTTGCGCCTCCGACGATTTGCAGGGCGCCGCCGTCGCGCAATTCGCACGTGCGCTCGGCGTACGTCGCGTCTTCGTGATCGACGACAACGAGTCGTACGGGCGAGGCCTGGCCGACGTCTTCACGGCAGCGTTCCCGGCGGCGGGCGGGACCGTACTCGGGCGCGAGCATCTCACGCCGTTCGCACTCGACTTCCAAGCCTTGCTGACGAAGGTCCGAGGGACGCATCCCGACGGCGTGTTCTTCGGCGGCATCGTCAGCACGGGCGGCGCCGTGCTTCGGCGGCAGATGGGCGACGTCGGGCTCGGCAAAGTCCCCTATTTCGGCGGCGACGGTCTCGCCAGTCCGGAATACGCGTCGCTCGCCGGGGCCAGCGCCGACAACACCTACTTCACGCTCGTCTCGCCCGACGTTTTCCACTTGCCGGCGGCGAAGCGGTTCCTCGCGGCCTATCGGGCTCGTTTCAAGGCGGATCCGGGCAACTATTCGGCCGGTGCCTATGCGGCGACGGCGGTCGCGATTGCCGCGGTACGGCGCGAACTCGCGAGTAATGGCGCCTCCGGAACACTTTCTCGCGACGCGGTGCTGCGCGCGATTGCCGGCACGGCGGGCCTCGCGACACCCGTGGGGCCCGTCACCTTCGACCAGCAAGGCGACCTTCGGGAGCCCGTGATCGGGCTGTACCGGATCGTGGACGGGAAAGCGACTTTCGTACGACAAGGTGGCGTTCGTCCTTGACGCTTTAGCAGGACCCTCCTATACTACTACGGATGCGGACGGCTCGACGGGCCACGGCTCGCGATTGCGCCCGCATGGACATTAGGGGGAACATCAATGGCCCTTGCCGCGAGCGCCCCGGGCGAGCTCGATTATCACGAACGGCCCGACGAAGACTTGGTCTCAGCCGCTAAGGCGGGTGATAACCTGGCGATGGAGTTCTTGCTCAATAAATACAAGAACTTCGTCCGCATTAAAGCCAAGAGTTACTTTCTCATCGGCGCCGATCGCGAAGATATCATCCAAGAGGGGATGATCGGGCTCTACAAAGCCGTCCGCGACTTTAAAGCCGATAAGCTCTCGAGCTTCCGGGCTTTCGCCGAGCTCTGCATCACGCGTCAGATCATCACGGCGATCAAGACGGCGACCCGCCAGAAGCACATCCCGCTCAACCAGTACATCTCGCTTAATAAGCCCATTTACGATGAGGATAGCGAGCGGACGCTTCTCGACGTTATGGCTTCGCAGAAGACGTCGGATCCGGAAGAACTGGTAATCAACCAGGAAGTCTCCGAGGATATCAAAGAGCGGATCCAAGAGAATCTCTCGGATCTCGAATCGCAGGTCTTGCTATCGTACCTCGAGGGCAAGAGCTATCAAGAGATGGCGCGCGACCTGAACCGGCACGTGAAATCGATCGACAACGCCCTACAACGCGTCAAGCGCAAGATCGAAAAAAATCTCGCGGAGATCGAGCTGCCGTAATCGTTCGGAGGGGCATCGCGGAAAGCGGTGCCTTTTCTCTCGCGTAAGCAGCGCGCTTATGCGAAGTGATCGGAGAAACGTGCTTGCCGACGTAGCTCAGTGGTAGAGCGTCTGCCTTGTAAGCAGAGGGCCGCCAGTTCAATCCTGGCCGTCGGCTTTCGAACGATTTAATTGGACCATCGTCGCAGTATATCCAGGTTGCGGCCCTCGCTGCGACGCGGAGGCGTGCTCGAGTAACGGCCGCTCCGTTACGGTATAAGCTGCGCTTCACGTAATTGTGCGAATAAATCGAAGAAACTATCGTCCGTGGCTTGATACTCGTGAAACCCCATCTTGCGGCTCTTGCTCATATCGGTTACGACCTCGAACGGACGCCCAAGATCGGCGTCCGTGTGCCATGGAGATGCCAGCACGTCGAGTTGCGCTTCGCGCAGACCGAATTTCTCGGCGATATCGGCCCAGAGAGGAGCGGCATCGGCCAGCTGATCTTCGAGCGGCGTCCCAGTACCGGGAAATGGCGCTGGTTCGATGTCGAACCATGTCGCAATACGTTCCCACATCCAGCTCCAGCGAAAGACGTCTCCATTGACGACGTTGAGGCGTTGTCGCGCGCGGCCGGCGTGGTCGCGGCCCACTGAAGATGGCGCGCGAGCAATCTGGCGTCGGTCATATCCGTGAGTCCGTTCCATTGCATTGCGGAGCCGGGAAATAAGAACGGCCTTCCCGTTTCGCGACAAATGGTCGCATAGGCGGCGAGGGTCACGCCCATGTTCATCGCATTTCCGACGGCGTAGCCGATGATGGTGTGCGGACGATGCACGCTCCAGCCGAAGCCCTCGCGTGCGGCAGCTTCGAATAGCTCGTCCTCTTGGGCGTAGTAAAAGTTCTCGACATCCAATCGGCCTTGCTCTTCGCGAAACGGCGTCGCCGGTAACACACCCTTGCCGTACGATTCGAACGGACCGAGATAGTGCTTGAGCCCGGTTACCAGTGCAACGTGTCGCACGGTCTTTGCCTTCGAAACGGCATCGAGCAGATTGCGCACCATGGCGCTATTCACGCGGATATTTTCCGCTTCCGTCGGCTGGCGCATCCACGTCGTAAAAAAGACGTGCGTCGGTTTGACTTCTTGCAGCGCGGCCGTCAATAACTTCGGGTCTAAGAGATCGGCCGCTACGGTACGGATGCCCGCGGGCGTACCGGGCTTTCGTGCGAGACCGAACACCGTCCAGCCTCGACGCGCGAGCGAGTCTGCGAGATTGAGACCGACGATACCGGTCGAACCGACGACCAAAGCTACTTCGTTCGCCATGAGACCCCTATCATATCGGAGTAGCGATGGTATTAGCGTTCCCGGAAGCCGTATCCGCACTCTGTGGCTGGACTGCGTGCCAAGAGGGACCGCACTCGGCGCAGAACGCAAGACCGATGATCGCACCTACGCCCGCTCCGTCGCCGGATCCACGTGCCGAAGACATTTTTGCGCGGACGCGCCTCGCCTTCGCCGCGCGCACGTATCCGTCTACGATTAAGTATGGGGTCCGCATTAGCGGCCTTCGGAACGGTGCGTGGAGCGGCCGCACGTACGATGCGTTCGAGCATTGGCCCGAGCGCACGGTCGTCGCGCGATCCATCAGCGAAGAGGAAGCGGCGAATCCATACAAGCCGCCGATGTTTGCAAAGTCGATCTTAGGAAATTTCGGCCCCCCGCCACCGCAAACTGGAGGACCGCAAGGTCCGCATATCCTCGGGTTTCCCGAGCTCACCGTGTCGTATGCCTTCGGTCTTACGCCGCGGACGACGTTCGTAACGGCACCCGAGGCGACTGCAACGGGGCTGCGCACGATCGGCACGGTGCTTGCGGTTTCGCGCACCTACGACGTACGGCTCGCGGGCGAAGAGAGCGTCGACGACAGCGCGTGCTGGCATCTAACGTTGCGTCCGCTCGGCAATCCCGGCACGTATCGCGTGCGCGACTTGTGGGTCGACGAGCAGTCCTATCAAACGCGCAAACTCGTGACCGATGGAAACTTCACGCGCAAAGAAACGGGCTCCGGATTGTGGACGGTCACGTACGTGCATTCGGGCGACGCGTGGTATCTCGAAAACGAAGTCTCGCAAGGCCCGGTCAGCGACGACGTGCGCTACGACCAGGTCGCCGTGCAGTTCGTCGGCGTAGCGGCCGACCCGCACGAGAACCTCGATTTTGGGCTTGCCGGTTCGAGCCAAAACGACGTGGTCGTCGAGCCGGGCGATTTCGTGCCGGGACACTAGACGCAAGGGACAGGAGCTCTGCGCTACGCACACTCGTCCGTGACGCTCGGCCCGCTCATATGGAGAAATGCGAATGACGACTCACGATGCTGCCACACAGCCGGTTCGCGTAGCACTCGATGCGCTCGAAGTCGCGTGGCAGCGCTCCGATAGCGAGGCTTTTGCGGCGGCGTGTACCGCGGACGTCGACTTCGTCAATATACTCGGGCATGCACGTTCACGGGCAGCCGGCGGTGAGCGCGTTGCACGATAGACTTTTCAAAGGACCCTACGCCGGAAGCACGGTTCGCTTTTCCATCGATAACTTACGTCCCATTTCCGCAGACGCGCTGCTCGCAATCGTACCCGGTGACGTGCAGATTCCCGCCGGGCCCGCGCGCGGGTCGGTCAAAACTGTCGCGACCGTACTCGTGACGCGCGACGGAAACGAGTGGAAGATCGCAAGCTTCCACAACACCAAACGCGAATCGACTCCGGCCGATTTAACGGCAATACTGGTCGACGCCCACGCAGAATAACGACATGACGATAGCGGCCGGCCCGGGCGCCATGACGGGCGTCATTCTGCCGGGCAACAGCACCGTCGCCTTTCGGGAGCAGGCGATACCGGAGCCGGGGCACGGTCAAGTCCTCATCGAGATGAAAGCCTCGGGCATTTGCGGTAGCGACATTCGGGCGATTTACCGCGAGCATCTCGGGACGGGGGACGAAGCGTATCGCAACGTTATCGCCGGCCACGAACCGTGTGGCAGAATCGCCGAAATCGGGCCCGGTTGTAAGCGCTTTAAAGTTGGCGACCGCGTCGTGCTCTATCACATCAGCGGGTGCGGCGTATGTGAGGATTGTCGCGCCGGTTACATGATCTCGTGCACGAGTCCGCTGCGCGCGGCACACGGTTGGCAACGTGACGGCGGCCATGCGCCCTACATGCTCGCCGAAGAGAATACGTGCGTCGCGCTACCGGACGAGTTGAGCTACGTCGACGGCGCGCTCGTCGCGTGCGGCTTCGGCACCGCTTGGGAAGCGCTCACGCGCATGCGCGTTGACGGCCGCGACCGGCTGCTCGTAACCGGGCTCGGGCCCGTCGGCCTCGCCGCGGCGATGCTCGGCCGGGCGCTCGGGGCGAGCAGCGTCTACGGCGTCGATACCGATCGCGAGCGGCGCGAACTCGCGCTCGAACGGGGCTTCGTCGACCATGCCTTTCCGGCGGACGCAGAGACGCTCGGCAGCATCAAAAGCGCGACGGGCGGTCGCGGATGTGAAGCGAGCGTCGACTGCTCCGGGGCTTCCGCCGCGCGGGCGCTCGCGCTCGCGGCGACGCGTCACTGGGGCCGCTGCGCCTTCGTCGGCGAAGGCAACGACGTTCGTTTCGATGTGTCGCCCGCGCTCATCCATCCGCAGATCACGCTGTTCGGTTCGTGGGTGACGTCGCTGCAACATATGGAGGAGCTGGTCGAGCGGCTCGCACGCTGGGATTTGCACCCCGAAGAAACGGTTACGCATCGCTTCGCTTTGCGCGATGCGGCAGAGGCATATCGCAGCGCGGACGCGGGACACTGCGGCAAGGTCGTGATCGTGCACGAGTGATCGCGCGCGGCACAGCGCGCACAGGAGCTTGCGCCCGCGCCCCGTAACGAGAGTCGGCCTGGCATGGGTAGGTGGCCGAGTGGTTAAAGGCGACAGACTGTAAATCTGTTCCGCTCAGCGGTACGCTGGTTCGAATCCAGCCCTGCCCACCACGCGCGGGCGTTGCATAATGGTAATGCCCTTGCCTTCCAAGCAAGAGTCGCGGGTTCGATTCCCGCCGCCCGCTCCAAATCGTCCTCGGCGCCCTTGTAGCTCAGTGGTAGAGCACGTCATTGGTAATGACGAGGTCGTGGGTTCAATCCCCACCGAGGGCTGGGTCTCTGCATTCTCGAGCGCGAGCAAGCTTGTTTGCTAAGTATTCGACCGTCCAACGTTAGAGCATGAGCGTTGAGTCTATTTTCCAATGGATCGGTGTCGCTGGCATGGTCGCCGCATCGGTAGCATTTCTCTTCATCAGTTTTCGAACGCGGCGCGAGCACCGCCATCATTATCTTACGAAATTTCTTATCGTCCTCGTGGCGGCGACGTGTTACTTCGCGATGGCGATCGGACAGAGCCACATCACCCTCTCCGACGGTCACAGCATCTTTTACGCGCGGTATATCGATTGGTCGATCACGACGCCGCTCTTATTGCTCGGACTCGCGACGCTCGCGATGGAAGCCGTCGGCGTCGATCGCACGCTCGTCTACGGCATGCTCGCAGCCGACGTCTATATGATCGCGACCGGTTTCGTCGGTGCGGTGTCCGTCGATCACTCGCGCTGGCTGTGGTATGTTTTCTCGTGCGGAGGGTTCGTTGCGGTGCTCCGCATCGTGTGGGGCCCGATCCGGCTCGAGGCGCGTAAGCGCGACCGCGAAGCCGTTTACGTGCGCCTCGCCGGGCTATTGAGCATTCTATGGTTGCTCTATCCCGTCGTATGGGCGCTTGGTGAAGAAGGCCTGCGGGCGATGCCGGGCGATGCCGAAACTGTCTGCTTTACGGTTATCGACCTCCTCGCAAAGGTCGCGTACGGCATCCTGTTTCTGCGAGCGGTCGAAGGCTTACCGCCGGCAATCGAAGACAGCCCGCCGATCGTTCGCTCCGAACGGGAACGACTCGACGTGCCGGCTTCGGCGTAAGACAAGCCGCTATGCCGGTGCGGACGCGGGCGCGGTCGCGGGAAGTCGTCGGCTGCGACTTAGTCGCGCGTTCGGTGAGGCTTGATGACCGGCCCCGCGCCGCGATGCGGCGCGAACGGTACCGAGGGAACGCTCCGAAGGTAACGGTGCTGAGGAACGTCCCAAAGCATCTTATCCTCGCGCTTTACGTGGCGCGGCCAACACTCATTCGCCCGTCATCGACACGAACCAGACGCCGAAATCAGGCTTGCCCAAGGCAGCGAGCAAACGGTATCCGTCTGCAAGCCGAGACGCGCGGACCCGGCTAGTGCGTTTTTTCGCCGGCAGTAATACGACGCAGTCGCGTTCGCCGCTCTCTGTGGCACGGGGGCTTTGGTTCCCTAAATTGGAGGGTCTCTTAAAGCTATACGAAATAGTGCTAGGGACGCTACATAATCCAAGCAAGGAGCGGCGGTGGACAGAAGTTTGACGCGAGTGCGAAACGTCTGGGATACACTCGGCGCGATCGACCCGATGTGGGCGATCGATACGGACCCCGCAAAGTTCGGTTTGAAATGGTCGCCCGAAGATTTTTTCGACGTCGGCAAACGCGAAATAGACGCCGTGATGGCGAGGGTGCGGCCGCTCGTGCCCTCGATGGGGAGGCAGCGAGCCCTGGATTTCGGTTGTGGTCTCGGGCGCCTGGCGCGCGCGCTGTCGGATCACTACGAGCGTGTTGACGGTGTCGACGTGGCGCGTACGATGATCGACCTGGCGAACGAGTATAATCTGCATCGGGAGCGTTGTAACTTCGTCCTTAACGAGGCGTCGGATTTGCGGGTGTTCCCGGACGAATCGTTCGACTTTATCTACTCGAACATCGTGTTGCAGCACATGCCCCCTAAACTCGCGCTCGGCTATATCCGCGAGTTCGCTCGCTGCACGAAGCGCAGCGGTGCCATCGTCTTTCAGGTACCGCACGTCCGCCGTCTCAATAAGGCGTCTTTCAAACGCGGACTGAGGCACGCCGTCTACGCGCTGCTTCCGACGGCGGTGGTGTCCGCGTACCGCCGCCGAAAAAATAAGGCACTGCCCCGCGACATCCTCGATCGTCTGCCGAAAATAACGATGGAAATGCATTGCGTTTCGCAGCAGCGGAT